>DASRCD010000465.1:0-2275 GCA_035653315.1 Candidatus Angelobacter sp. | reverse complement strand
TGGTACAAAGGTCTGTCCGGCAAGATTGTAAACTTCGTCCGGCTTCACCTGTTGCAACATGCGATCAAGTGAAACCTGGTCTGTAAGATCACCCTCAATCAAGTGGATCTTCTTGCCCGACTTGCTCAATCGATTGGGCAGTTCATGTCCAATCCTGCGCACCATTCCATAAACTTCATAACCTTTTTCCAACAGCAGCTCAGCCAGATACGATCCATCCTGGCCTGTCACTCCTGTGATCAAAGCTCGCATGCGAAGGCGCACTCCTCATTCATAAGTCTGCTATCTGGCAGAAAATTGGTGATGTAGCTGATGATATACCGAGATGGTGTCCAGTGCCGTTTTCTCCCAGGAAAAATCACTAGATCTCTTCACCGCTGCGGCCTTGCGCCGCTGTAATTCAGCAGGATTACGCAACAGTTCAATCACAGCGCCAGCCATTGCGTGAATGTCGAATGGGTCAAAACATTGAGCGCCATTGCCGGCAACTTCCGGCAGGGCACCGCGGTTCGATGTAATCACAGGGCAACCACAGGCCATTGCTTCCACCAACGGCAACCCGAAACCTTCATAAAGTGACGGCATTACAAATGCATGAGCGTGACGAAAAATAGCTGCCAGTTCGCTCTCTTCCAGATAGCCAAGATAGCAAAGATCGAAAGTTCGCCAGCGCTTCTTGCCGCCTGCTACACGTAACCCGTCATTAGGACCATAAACCACAACTTGAAATTCCACTCCCGAAGACTTGCGTGCGAGTTCCAGAGCCATGAGCGCGCCTTCAAGGTTCTTGGTCTTCCAATGATTTGCACTGGCCACAACAATGCAAGGACCTCGCAGAGAAAATCTTTTATCTAGAGATTGAAGTTCATTATCTGTGCTTGCGGATTGAAATGCCGCGCCTGCCGCCAGATGGATCACTGTAATCTGCTTTTCTGGAAGATTCATGATCTTTTGCAGATCACCTGCGGTTTGCTGGGAATCCACAATCACGTGCGCTGCTCTCTTGACCGCCACGCCATATCCTGTTTTCACCAGCCACTGTTTTGGCCAGGGATAAATAGGAAAAAGAAATGGAATAAGATCGTGAATGGTTAAAATCAGCGGGCATGGTAGCGCCAGGGGCGCCATATAAAACGGGCTATGAAACAGGTCCAGCTTGTCCTGTTTCGCTCTGCGCCTAAGTTCAAATTGGGCTGCAAGCGAGTACTTTGTTGATCGTACCGGAATAATTTTTGCTGGAGCGCCCTGCAAACCAGGTACAGGGTTTTCAGGATTTACGTAAACCACCAATTCACAACCAGCCCGGATTAGCGCCGGAAGCAGTTCCGCTACATATCTTCCCACCCCGGATTTGTTATACCAGCGAGCATCAAACCCCACGCGCATAAGGAACTAACCGCTTACTTTTTAATGACGCAATACTGCTTGCTCACGTAGTCACCTGCGGGGGCTTGTTCTAAATATTGCAGATTACCGGAAAACGCTGGATCACATGAATTTGTCAGTTGCACGTCCACAACTTTGGCACCATGCTGCTGGACCAGGTCAAGAATTTTTTGTTCCTTGATGCAATGCATTTCCATGAGAAATGGTTTATTGCCAAGGAGAGAGCCTATTCGAGAACGTAAGGCTAATTTTGCACGCAATTGCTTAACCCAACCGCCTTGGAACTTCTCTGGGACCTGGAAGATAAAAATACCCTGCGGACGCAGCGTACGAATCAATTCGGCAATATATTTATGGGCGTATTCATTTGCGATATGTTGAAGCACGATACTTGAATAAATAAAACCAAAGTAATAGCTCTCAAGTTTTTCCAGCCGTTCGCTTTCATTCACAACAAAATGGCAATTTGGGATATCATGATTGAATTCCTGCGCCAAACGAATCATTGTGGAAGAAATATCCAGGCCCCAGCATTCAGAGAATCTGCCGGCCAAGGCCCGCGTGAGACGGCCAACGCCACAGCCAAAATCAAGAGCTGGAGCGTTCTGCTGTATTTCCAATCCCAGTTTTGTGGCATGATTCAGGACTGTTGCCAGCTCTTTTTCTCCACTAGCAAAAAACTCTTCCCGATTCCAAAGCTGGTTGCGCTTTGCTGGATCGGCGCAGATGGACCACAAAGGATCGGTCCGGGCAAAACCTTCCCAGTTTCTTTGTAATTCCTGAAGTGAACTCATGTTTTGCGTGAAATCATCCAAATAGTATCATAGCGATTTATTTTCCATATGCCATGCAACAATGCATGTGTCATGTAATAGGCATTGTCAAATAT
>DASRCD010000464.1:0-7049 GCA_035653315.1 Candidatus Angelobacter sp. | reverse complement strand
TGAGAAGATCACGGTTGTGGGCGCGGAGAAGCATCCTCTCTATTCCACCCTGATTCAGGCACAACCCAAGGCAGTGAGTTCCGCAGAGGTTCCATTCAGCGAAAAACTGAAAGGCTATGGCAGGACGCCTAATCCCGAGCCAGAAGTGCTCTGGAACTTTGAAAAATTTATTGTGAGCCGCAAAGGAACAGTGGTGAAAAGATTTTCTCCAGACACTACGCCCGATGATCCCCTTCTGGTTGCGGCCATTGAAGAAGAACTGGCAAAGAACTAGCTTCTATTGCAAACTGTGCACCCGGGAAAAATTTACATCGGCACCGCTGGCTGGGGAATCCCCGGAATTCACGCGCAGCACTTTGGCGGAGAAGGAAGCCACCTTGTCCGCTATGGCGGCAAGCTAAACTGCGCGGAGATTAATTCATGCTTTTATCGCGAGCATAAGCAGGAGACATACCGCAAATGGGCTGCAGCTGTTCCTGACGGGTTTCGCTTTAGTGTGAAGGCGCCGCGTTCCATCACGCATGAAGGCGAATTGCGCGTTCAAGGCCGCGAAGATCTGAAACGTTTTCTGGAACAAACCAGTACGCTGGAAGAAAAACGCGGCCCGGTGCTCCTGCAAGTCCCGCCCAAACTAGCATTTGATGATAGCAGTGCCCGAGATTTTTTCAGCATGTTGCGCGAGCTCTATACGGGACCGGCTGTTTTTGAACCCCGGCATGTGGGCTGGTTCAGCGATGAAGCAGAAGCAGTGTTGCGCGAATTTCATGTGGCGCGTGTGGCCGCCGACCCTGCCCTGCTCGTTGCCGCCGCACAACCTTCAGGCTGGCCGGATCCGGTATATTTTCGTCTTCATGGCTCGCCCAGACGATACTACTCATCCTATTCTGCAGAATATTTATCAGCCTTGGCGGCAGCCTTGCTGCGATATGCCACTTCAACAACCGCATGGTGCATTTTTGACAATACCGCCTCTGGCGCAGCGCTGGCCAACGCTTTAGAACTGACTTTGCTTACTAGTTGAGGCTTGTCACTGCTGCCGATTACGCGGGTTGCAGCTTCAGCAATCGATCTGCGTTTCCGTGCGCAATCTTTTCCCGGTCTGCTGGTGAAACAGGCAGATCAGCCAAAAACTTCATGGCAACATGGTTCTGGCTGAAGGGGTAATCGACAGAAAATAAAATGCGATCCACGCCAAAAGACGTGAGCGCAGCCAGGAATGGCGGCAGAGAAAAGAACCCGCTGGTGGTAATCCAGACCTGATCGAGAATGGTTTGACTCACTGTCCGCTTCAAATAGCTGGAGGTGGTTTGCGTGAAGATATTGTCCACGCGTGTCAGCATGGCCGGCAATCCTTCGCCCATGTGCCCGATAATGATTTTCAATCGTGGATACTTCTCCAGTGTTCCGGCCAGCACCATACGCAGGATGTGAACGGCCGTTTCCGCGTGCCATCCCCAGCCTGGGCTGGAGAGAAGAAAGCCGGTTGGGCCAGGCAGGCCGGCAAAATAACTGTTGCGCACCGCTTCCGGCGGAACATTCGGATGCAGATGAATAGGGACATCCAGAGCTTCAGCGCGCGCCAGAATGGGACCAAAAAATGGATCATCCAAAAAACGATTGTCAGTGAGACCATTGATGAGCGCTCCGCAAAATCCAAGTTCGCGGACACAACGCTCAAGTTCGTCCGCGGCCGCCTCAGGCGCGGTCATTGGAAGATGGGCAAAACCTGCAAATCGTCCGGGATATTTTCCAATAGCTTGCTTAAGCCAGTCATTGTAAGAGCGGGCGAATTGCGGCCCTTTCTCAGGCGGCAAAAGGTCAGCGCCCGGGCCGCTCACGGACAACACCTGCACTGTTACACCGGCTTCATCCATGCCTGCAATGCGGTTTGCTCCCACTTCTTTCAGTTCCTCAATGTGCGCCATCTCCGGTGGGCGCTCATCTGGACGTGGCCATCCACGGGATGCAATACGCCTGGGATCAATCTCTTGAACCAATTCGGGTAGAGAAAAATGTTCTTCCAGGGCCACAACACGCATTGCGGTTTTCTGTTGCACAGTGAAATTGCCTCCTTGGGTAAAGGTGGGATGAGATCAGCCATCGCTGAGATGTAGCAGTGGTCTGTTGAGGCTTAATTGAACCTAAATCAAACAGAACAAGTGCACAGATGAAGTAAGCGAATGATTCTGCCGGGGCAGCACGGCCCTTCCCTGCGGAGCAGCGAGATCAGAACGGCTACTTGAAGTGGCGAGAAGAAGATGGTGATGACAAAGCAATCGCAGGATTGAGCAGCGATCTACGCGAAGCTCTTACATTGTAAATTTATTTTTCCGGCTGTCGCAGTTTGGATCGTCGCATTCATCCACCGGTAATTCATAAAGATGCACGCGGAACCCCTGCTCCGGTAAAACTTCAGTAGCGGCCAGCACAAGTTCAAATTGCACCAGGTCCTTGCATTTGGAGCAGCGCGGGAAAGTATGGCCGCTCAGCAACGTTACTTCATGGGGCACACGGTGGGCTTGATGGATAACGCGGTAAATTCCGCTCTCAGGGACTACTTCTCCGGTGCGAAAGATAAATTTATTTCCCGTCATACTTAATGAACGCCCGATTCTACCAGAAAATTAGAAAATGTTGAGCACATTGCAAAGCTGCTCTTCGGGAATGCGAGGGCCTATATCTTTCCCGGTTGGCCCAGATCGACTGATTGATGTGCATCACTCCCGCCGCATTAAAATCCACAAATCGTAAGGTGAATCTAGCAAGACTATAGCCATTCTGATTTTTGGAGCTTGCTGAGTCTCTGAACCCAAGTTAGTATTTCTCTCCATGAGCACTCAGCAAGGGGTAGTTCGTTTACGGCCTTCCGTGGCAGATTGGTCTTCACGTGGGGGAGGACCACGACGGCATAAAGCAGGCCATAAGACAGATGGGCCCAAGTTTCTTGCCGGCCAAACCGTACCAGAGAGCGGCATTTATGAGGTCACGCATCACCGCGAGCATCGGGCCACGCATGAAGTCATTATGCACCGCAATGATGTATTTCCATCCTGCGACCAGTGCGGGGAAAAGGTGCGTTTTCGCGTCCTGCGCACAGCACCTTATATCTTTGACGATGAAGACTTTGTAGAAGAATAAACGCTGGCCTAATCCAATCAGTTATCAACTTTGTGCCAGGGCGCAATCTCAATTCACATGGTTATTATTGTCCGCCGCCCAGATTCAGGCCAAAGTGCGGCTCAGATTTAGTGCCGGTAATTTTCACGCCAACTTCCGTACCTGCACCATGCTTGTGGAAGAATGGGTCCACTGGCTTAAGCAGCAGTGATTTCCAGCCGGTTACAAGATGTGAAAGCTTGGCATCCAGGCGCGCCTTGCCGCGAAAATCAAATTCATTTCCATCCAGACTATATTTGCCGGTAAGGTTAACCTGCGTTCCGGGGGCCTCAAAGTGGAGTTCTGAAAAGGAAAGCAGCCCGCGATTCAGCTTGAACGTTCCGTCCAGATTGGAAGGGACATTGTCCGGGATATTGTCTTTTGCAAGCTTGGGTTTGCCCTGAGCGCGCATGCTCAGATTATCGACTTTGGCTTGGACTTTACGATTGGTGAAATGTGCTCCTGTTACACGAAATGTTCCCGCTAATCTGAGCCGTTCCGCCATATTCATATCGCCCGGCGGAAGGTTGAATGAGGTTTTCAAATTCACCGCACCGGTCATGATTGGCGGGGTTGTCTTTACTCCGACTCTCAGCAAGTCTTCCATCCGGCCTTGATTGATAGTGATGTTGAGTTGGATGTGATGCCCTTGGGCGTTCTTCATGCGGACCACTGATCCTGCCGCAACAATGGATGTATGCAGCAAAGTTGCATTCACCGGCTGAAGGTAGGTATCGCCGCTAGTGCCGTCCACGGTGGCATGGAATCTGGTGCTTAGCGGCACCGGCTGGCCTGATTCCGCAACGCGGAAATCGGGAGTATTGGTAGTTCCATCCACAACAATCTTGTCCAGGCTTCCGGCATATTCGCCTTTGGAAGATAACATCCCGCTGATGCCCTTGATTGTGCTCAGATCGGCGTTGCTGAATACATAATTGCCTTTTACCGGCGTGGAGCGCGGATCATCGGAATGCCAGGGACCGAAGGAGCCATGCGACACAATGGTTCCCACAGGCTTGGGATTGGTTAAATTCGCGTCGAACCGCATCGGCTGGCCTGGGCCTATATCTTTCATTTTCAGGTTGGCAATAGCGAAGACCAGAGGGTCTTTATCCATCCGCGAAGTGTTGATCACCAGACCCGCATCTTCACAGATAAATTCATCCACGCTGACTTCTATTTTTTCCCGTTTGTGAACGCTGTTGGCGCCGTCACGCTGGTCCCGAGGTGGAAGGTTCAGCCGCAGACCTTTCATGGTTACGGTATTTACATGCGTGGGCGTGAGCAGAAGCTGCAGCAGACCTGTCTCAAAGCGGAATTCCGCAATCGCGATCAGAGGCTGGATTCCGGGCTGATGAATATTCGGATCGGTTTCCCCATAAATTCTCAGCCCTTTGCCTTCAACCTGAAATCCATGAAACAGGGAGGCATGGAATTCATCCATGGTCACTTTGCCATGGAAGCGTGTACTTAGCGTATCAATTACGCGCTTGCGGAGGATCGGCTCAGCGCGAACATACACAATGGCCACGGCAGCGGCAATAAACAATGCAAGCACTCCAAATCCCAGAACCCAATACCGAATAGGGCTTCGACGAAATTTGGCGATTTCAGAATGCTTACCAGGAGCCACTCTTCATTAGAGACACTGGACAGGTGAAAGTTTGGCTGAGAGCAAACCGGCCTAAGGTTTATCAGCCGGGTTAGCAAATAAACGGGTTAGCAAAAACGGGCTAGCGAATAAGTGGATTAGGAACAAAATAAGGCGGCCATTGCTGGCCGCCTACTGTGTTTCAGCTTACCATTCAAATCAGTTTATCCGGCGTAATTGGCAGGTCACGGACCCGCTTGCCGGTTGCGTGATAGATAGCATTGGCAATGGCTGCGCCTGTTCCGGTAATGCCGATTTCCCCAATGCCGCGCGCTCCCAATGGATCGACCTTGGTATCTGGGATATCCAGCGCTGTAACGTCAATGTCAGGAATATCCGCGTTCACAGGCACAAGATAGTCGGCAAGGTTGGCATTAGTAAAACGTCCCAGACGGGGATCCATGTGCGTGTCTTCAAACAGCGCAAGACTCACGCCCCAGACAATTCCACCGATGAACTGGCTTTGCGCCAGCTTCTGATTCATGATCTTGCCGACATCATAGACGGCCACAATGCGCCGCACTCGAACGCGGCCAATACGCGGATCAACCGCTACTTCCGCAAAAATAGCGCCGAAAGAATGAGCGGAAAATTGTTTCTGATCCAGGGTAGGTTTGAGATCGGCATGGCCCTCCACCGGCTGGTTGCCGTGCCGGGCGATCAATGCTTTGAACGGCTCGCTTTTGTCTTGTGCTGATTTCTGGAAAATTTTGCCATCTTTAATCTCTATCTGGTCGGCACTCACGCCGTGAGCTGGAGATTCGCTGTCATCCACCGCCAGCTTGATCAGATTTTCCCGCGCCTGTTGTGCTGCCGCCTGGATGGCCGGGGTCACGCTTACGGTGGTCATTGATCCGGCGGAGATGGGCGCTTTGGGCAGAGTGGTATCGCCAATTTTTACGTCAACGATGTCCGGTGAAACGCCGAGCGTTTCCGCCGCCACCTGCGTTATTACTGTATAAATGCCGTTTCCAATTTCCTGCGAGCCTGTGGCTACCAGCACGCGACCATCCGGCTGGAACCGCACCATGGCCGCAGCCGGCAAACCACGCGCAGGATAAGTTTCCGTGGCCATCCCCCAGCCCACAAGTAAGTTGCCGTCGCGCATGGAACCAACTTCATGCGAGCGTTTGGACCAGCCGAACTTTTCTGATGCCTGCTTGTAGCATTCCCGCAAACCCTTTTCCGTGAACGGTTTTTTATTGCCAGGATCGACCTCTGCATAATTGATCAGTCGCAATTGCAGGGGGTCCATTTTCAATTTATAGGCAAGTTCATCCATGGCCACTTCCAGCGCATAAGTCCCGGTGGCAACGCCGGGAGCTCGCATATAGGTTGGCGTTCCCAGGTTCATCGGCACAAGGCGATGAATGGTGGCTACGTTGGGGCAGTTGTACATCACGCGCGTGGCAAAGGCTGAAGACTCAAGGTAATCCTCCATGACGGAAGTATGGGCATGCACTTCATGCCGGATTGCCGTGAGCTTTCCATCTTTGGTTGCGCCCAAAGACAGGCGCTGGTGCGTCATGGGACGCGCGCCAACCGGCCCAAACATTTGCGGCCGCTCCACTACTAACTTTACCGGACGGTTTGCCTGCTTTGCCGCCATTGCGGTAAGCACAACGTGCGACCACGTCTGCCCCTTGCTGCCGAACCCGCCGCCCACATACAAAGCTATGACACGCACATTTTCCGGAGAAATGCCAAACATCTTGGCAAGATATTCCTGCCTGCTGGTGACGGCCTGCGTTGCGTCATGCACGGTGAGCTTGGCACCTTCCCATTCCGCAATGGTGGCATGCATCTCCATGGGATTGTGGTGCTGCACCGGCGTGGTGTACGTTTCTTCCACTTTTACAGCCGCATGGGCCAGACCTGCGGAGGTATCGCCCCAGCCTGCATCGCCGGGTTCGCCATTATGGGTGCCGGGATAGGAAGTGGGAAATCCTGACTGGAAGTCCAGCTTGGCCGGGCTGGCAAGATAGCGGGCACGGACCAAAGATGCCGCATATTGCGCCTGCTGCAGGCTTTCCGCCACAACTACTGCAATGGGCTGGCCGTTGTAATTGATCCGGTCATCCTGCAGGAGCGAAATTCGTTTTTCAGCTCCCGGCATTTTGGGAGCATTTTTATGGGTGAGCACAAAAACCACACCCGGGGCTTGCTCCGCTTTTTCCGTTTCAATGCTGGTAATCCGCCCGCTGGGAATTGTGCTTTCCACCACAACGCCATAAGCCACGTG
>DASRCD010000463.1:0-2470 GCA_035653315.1 Candidatus Angelobacter sp. | reverse complement strand
GCATCATCAGGTCAGCCAATTCGTCAATAATGATCACAATCTGCGGCAGCGGCTTCTCTTCGCTCTCCTGATCAAACAGGCTTGGCGTGTCACTCTCAAAAAGTTTGTTGTACTGATCAAGGTTTCTCACGCCCTTGGCCGCCAGCACCTTCAGGCGACGCTCCATTTCGCGCACGGCGTTGCGCAGCGCGTTGGCCGCAAGCTTGGGCTCCGTGATGATGGGAACATAGAGATGCGGCACGCCTTCATAAATGCCCAGTTCCAGCCGCTTGGGATCAACCAGGATCAGCCTCACCTGGTCCGGCGTGGCCTTATACAAAATCGACATGATCATGGCGTTGATCGCCACGCTTTTACCTGATCCTGTGGAACCGGCAATCAGCAAGTGCGGCATGGTAGCCAGGTCCGCCGTTATAATGCGGCCATTAATGTCCTTGCCCATGGCCAGCGTCAGCTTGCTTTTGGTGCCAAGAAATTCCGGTGACTCCACCAGTTCACGCAGCCAAATTGTTTCGCGCGTATGGTTGGGCACCTGAATGCCCACCGTGGATTTTCCCGCCATGCGCTCAATCAGGATGCTTTCCGCCCGCATTGCCAGGCAAAGATCGTCAGAGAGGCTGGTAATGCGGCTGTATTTCACGCCCGCTTCCGGCTTGAATTCATACGTGGTCACCACCGGGCCGGGATTGATCTGCGTCACCGCGCCGCGCACGTCAAATTCACCGCATTTTTCCGTCAACACTTCGGCAAGCTGCTTCACCTCAGCTTCATTAATGGCCTGCTGATCGTCCGGACGCTGCAGCAGCGAACTGGGCGGCAGCTTGTATCCACCTGCCGCGATCTTCGGCAGCACCGTCTTGCGCTTCTCTGTCTGATCGGCCCGCGCGTTAATGGCAGGTTCCATTTCCGCCGATGCGCCCGCACTTTCCGTATTGTCCACCGGCACACCTTGCGGAGCGGCTTGTTTCATCACAGGCGCGGCATTCTCCGTCTCATCTTCTTCAAATGTCCGTTCGATTCCCGTCTTCACCGCCACTGCCGGCGTTGGTTCAGCCTGCGTGCGCATACGTTGCGCCACCTGTGGAGGCACAATCACGCCGCGCTCATTCGCATTGCGCTTGGCCAGCTCTTTCTGGGATTTCTTATCCGCCGCCGCCTTGGCCCGCGCAGCGCGCCAATCCTGCAGGCGTTGCCACAATGCAGTTACAAAGGCAAAGCGCGTGGCCGCCCAGAGTTGCACGTTCACAAAAGAGAATGCCGTGGAAAGATACAGCGCCACCGCCACAACCGCGCCACACACAATGTAAGCGCCAATGGTGTTGAAGTAATGGAGCAGCACGTCCCCCACAATGCGGCCCAGCAGCCCTTCAATGGGTACCATGTGCAGCCAGCGCAAATGCCCGGGCAGCAGTCCCAGAAATCCAGGAGTAAAGATGAGCAGAATCGCAGCGCCCAGCGCCTTGGCCCCCGGCGATGCCACCGGCTTTGACTTGAACCAGCGCGCGCCCAGCAGAGCAATCATCACCGGCGCGGCAAACACAAAAATCCCGAATGACTGCCATAGCAGATCGGCCGTGATGGCGCCAAACAGGCCAATCCAGTTGCGGACGGAACCTGAGTTCAAGGCCCCCGCCGTATTCAGGGAGGGATCCAGCGGTGAGTAGCTGGCCAACGCAAGGAAAAGGAGGATCGCGGAGACAAACAACAGGAAGCCGATCAGCTCATTGAGCCGGCGGTTCTTCGTAGGCGTGAAGGCGCGCAGAAAATACTTCATGGGGTGGTCTGTCCTTCAGCTTGAGATGCCGCATTCACATTCAAAGCAGCTCAACTGGCTGAAAAGGTCAGAGTACACCAGAGCCTGCTTATTATAACGAAAATGCCGCGCGAAGTTGGCAGGAAAAGAATTGTCCTTTCGGACTATGGGGTATCAAGCAATGTTCCTGCTGAATCAAACCTGCTGCGGACCAACGCCGTGAACGCGGATTGGAGAAACAAAAGCCCATACCGCGGAGGCAGAGACGCGGAGAAAAGAGAAAAGAGGAGAATAATGCAAAGAATCCGGTTCCCTTATTCTTTGGATGATCAGATGTCCCAAGTTTGGCATGATCCGCGATCATCCGCGTAATCTGCGGTTAAGCCTTTGGCTTTTCCGATCACCCGGTCACGGCGATCACCCGATTTCTGATCCGTGTTATCCGTGTTTATCAGTGGTAAGGTTTTGCTTTTCCCGATGACGTGCGATGTCACCGATGACCCGATCACGGCGATCATCCGATTCAGTGGTAAGTTTTGCTTTACTTGCCCGCGCCGGCTGCCATCTTTTTCACCATGGCCAGAACCAGCTTGCGATCGCTGTCATTCAGGTTCATGGAATAGCGGCGGACCTGGTTCAGGAAGCGGACCTCATCTTCCGTAAGCGGCGGCAGGTTTCTGCTGCTGCCATTGGAAAAATGGTCGGCAAAAAATTGCC
>DASRCD010000462.1:0-3152 GCA_035653315.1 Candidatus Angelobacter sp. | reverse complement strand
GCCCAGCACGTTAAGCAATCTGCTACGCTCTTACCGATATGTTCGCTGGCGACGCCCTCTTTATCTTGCTGGAGTACCTGTTTCACATAACCGTTTTTGCAACAAAGAGACATAGAAGCCGGACTTGGCCTCTTACCAAGGCGGTCCTAACCGCTGCTTCTCTCCCAAAGTCAGGATACAGCCACGTGGTTGAAGTGGATTACCTATACCAGGTTGACGGCGAACGCTTCGCAGGCAAAAACAAGATACCTTTTTTCTTCCGGAGCAACGCTGAGATCTGTATGAGGCAATTTACAGCCGGAACAGAATTAACCATACGCGTCAAGCCCGCCAATCCATCGGTATCCGTCCTGCATAAGAACTATCGGCTGTCATGAAATGCGCGGCTTTCATCCGCGTAGCGGGCGATGCGTGTCGAAGCATGTGAAGGCAAAAACCACATCAGAACGCTTGAATTCATTAATAACGTCAACACATTCCCTGAAAACCCCGAGGTTCCCGGATGACCATCTCTGATGAAATCTTCATGGCCCGTCTTGCTGCCTGCCTTGGCCAATCTGCGGACGGACTCAAACCCGAAACTCCCGTCTTTAAAAATGACGATGGCTCAATCAACCGTGAAAAGACCCTGGCCTTGCCTTGCTACTGGAATTTCAAACTCTAGAACAAGCTTGGCCTCGCTGAGCTCCCCAGCAAAGATGTATTTACATTAGCAATCGTATGGGTGCCTTCTTGTCCGCCAAACGCAAATAATAGATATACCATTGGGAATCCACCGGCGCGCAAGGTCAGGCCGGCTGCATAGCTATGCCTCCATGAATTGCTGCCTAGGTCGCCGCGCAACAGAGCTACCTTGCCTTGGTCCGCGCGCAGTGCTACCCCGAATGGCCAATGGCCAATTGAATGGTCCAATGATTCTTCCAGCAACAGAACATTCGGTGCTCGAAAACGGTAATCCTGATAACTGCTTAGAGTTGAGTTGCCATTGATGTCTGATCCGCCTAGCGTTGGTTGAAAATAAAATGGCACAACATTGTTGCCCGGCGTCATGGAAAGGGAAGTGAATGCTCGCAATCCCAGCGCCCCCTGCTTGGTCCGGCTGGTCGCATGGGGACACGTTGAGTGAGCGTCCGTTGGGTCTATGCGGCAATCGTTTGGATCGTTCGTGTCCCGCGGTTCATACACATTGCGGTGATAAAACGAAATCTCCTGGTGGAGATCAAACGTCAGCCGCTGAAAAGAAAAACCTGAGCCATCTGTGTCGATAAACGGCTGGTACATCGCGCTGTAATCAAATTGCAGAAGGTTCTTTGCTGCTGAAGGCCGCATTCTCAGGCCTGCCCCCAACTGCAGGAAAAAGGGCTGGTGCGCCAGGCCCGGTGCGGTGGCCGGTGCATACAGTGCTTCGATCGAAGGCGAGTTCTGTCCGGTGCTTAGACGAATATCCGGCAAGCGTCCGTTGATCTCGCCAAGAAAACTCATGTTGAGCTTCTCGTAAATTGGCCGGACGATGTTTCCGCCCACAATGTGCTCCGTCATCCCAAAGAATGATCGTCCGGCGGTTGTCGTTGCCGGCCCTTCGCCAAAAAATATCAGCTTGTTGAGTGAAATCGACTGTTCATAAATGGTGTACACCGGGTATTCCGCGTAAGGCTGGATATCGTCAGGATTCGCTCCTGCGGTTCCCATCGTGACGTCGGATGGCTGGATGTGCGTATCCACGAATTTCAGAAAGAAGCCCACGCGCCATGATGCGTTGCTGGATCCGATCGCATCGGTGCTCCATGATTTGCTCCAGTTATCCGTGTCCTTGTGTCCGACATATGCCAGCCCCGCGCCAAAGCCATTCTGCGGTGCAATGCTTCCCACAGCAATGTGCAGAGGCTGCCCAGTGAACAGCAGTTCGGCGCAGCCCGCTATATGAAAATCTGTAATGCAGTCCAGCCGGAACTTGCCGGCTTCTGTGGCTGGCTCTTTCTCCTCTTCATTCTTTACACCAGGATTTGGAGTTGGTGTGGAAGAGGGCTGTTGTGCCCATACGCTCGCTGAAAGCAACATAAATGCAAAAATGAATCGACGCACTGACTTCTCCTTACTTGCGCGACCTACGCTTTTTTTGAGCTGGTTTGGTTTGTTTCTTGGACTTGCTGGCAGCCTTCTGCATTGCTGATTTTTTCTTGGCTGGCTTTCGTCCTTTGGCAGCTTTCTTTCCGTGCTTGTGCAGCAGCGCCGTTACTTTTTGTATGTACTCGCTGGCTTGCCGTTCGGTATGCAGCGTATTAATGTTGGTATTCGTCCGCTCTTTCTCGGGAATCCTTAAGTGTTCCGCGTAGTGGAGGTGCAAAAGCTGCGTGCGGATCAGGCTTGAGATCGGACGGTCTGGGTTATAGGCTGCTTTTTCGTCAAAATCAATAGTATCGACTGTGGGAGCATCTTCAATCGCCATAACTCACCCTTTCATCGCCTTGGGAAAAAATACGCAGTCATTATCAGGACGCAAATTGTCGCCTAGCAGGTCCAGAAATGTCTGAGCCTTCTGCTCTCGTGGGGTACCCGCATCATTGTTATTTAAAAAATGACGGCTTATGGTTGCTGGGATTGACGCATGCTCAAAAATTCTTTGGTTTGCAGGGTCTTCCGGCCCGGCGATAACCGTTCCCCGCGGAATGTACGGAGAAACCAGAATAGCTGGTACGCGAATTCCAAGGCGGTCGAATTTAAACGTCAGGCCTGGTACTCCGGTTGAGGCCTCAGGCGCCTGAAAGCCATCAGGCGTGCAGTCCGGTGGGACCACGTGATCATAGAGTCCGCCATGCTCGTCATACACAATCAAAAGCGCCGTGCTCTTCCACAAATCAGGGTTAATGCGAATGCAGTCATACACTTTTCCAATAAAGTTGTCGCCGGCCAGAACATGGTGGTCCGGATGCTGGTCGGTAGCCAGTAATTGTGCCCCATCCGGTGCCGGATGGTCTGAGTAGTTCGGCTCCACAAAGCTGTATTCCGGTAGGTTTCCGGATTTGCAGTCGGCGACAAAGTCGCTGAATATGCCGAAAAAACTCTGGTCCTTGATCAGATTTACGATCTCCATTGTCGAGCTCGGTTGATCATAGTAGTAAAGTTTGGCGCTGTGCCCGCCGGCCGCCAGCCGC
>DASRCD010000461.1:0-3990 GCA_035653315.1 Candidatus Angelobacter sp. | reverse complement strand
ACCTATCATCGCATCAAGATTTTGACGGAAGAGGGCAAAAAGTACGCTAACGTCGAAATCCCTATAGCCCCCTGGTATCACTTTATTGACGTGAAAGCGCGCACCATTCACCCGGACGGCTCCATTGTTGAATTTACCGGCAAGCCGATGGAAAAAGTCCTGGTAAAGACTCGCGATGTGAAATTTGTCGCCCAGACCTTGAGCATGCCGGATGTGACCGTCGGCAGCATTATTGAATATAAATATCGTTACACCTGGGAATATTTTACCTTTGATTCTTCCTGGACGATTCAGCATGATCTTTACACGTTAAAAGAGCATTTCTGGTTGCGCGGAACCACCCGGCAGTTGGCCACCAACCACTACATGACCGGCGCCGGGACGCTTCTTTCTTACGTGATTTATGGCAAAGTTCCTGCGCCCCATAACACGGGAACGGCCATTGAACTGGATGTGGAGAATGAGCCGGCTTTCAAAAGTGAGGAATATGCTCCTCCCGTTGCTGATTTGAAGCCGATCATCCGTTTTTTCTACGGCGGAAGTGAAATGAGCTCTCCTGAAGCTTTTTGGCAGGAGCATGGGCGCGAATGGTTTGACCAATCGGAGCGTTTTATCGGCAACCGTGATTCCATCCGTAAAGCCGTTTCCGATACCGTGGGAAGTGAGACGGATCCACAAAAGAAACTGCGCCTGCTCTATCTGCGTGCGCAGCAGACCAGGAATCTCAGCTTTGAACGGCGACGCAGCAAACAGGAGGACAAGAAAGAAGAGATCAAAGCCAATGAAAATGCGCAAAATGTGCTGGAGCGCGGCTATGGCACCCACAATGACATCACGCGTTTGTTTGTTGCTCTGGCCCGTGCCGCTGGTTTTGACGCTGAGATCGTACGCGCCCCTAATCGGAAGGAGTTCTTCTTCAAGCCGAACTATCCTTCAACTAGCCAGCTCGCCAGTGAAATTGCAGTAGTTAAAGTCAATGGCAATAATGAGCTCTACCTTGATCCTGGAACTGAGTTCTGTCCCTTTGGAATGGTTCGCTGGGTGCACACCTCTGATAAGGGCTTAAGGCTGGACAAGACCGGAGGGACGTTTGTGTTAATTCCTCCTGCTGCCGCGGACAAATCGCAATTGCATCGCGTCGTCAATGGAGCACTTTCTGCCGATGGTTCCTTGAGCGGCAAAATCGTTGTGGAATTTAAAGGCAATACCGCCCTGGAGCATCGGTTGGCTGCGCTTGAGGAAGATGATGCTGGCCGGCGTAAAGCATTGGAAGATGAAGTAAAAGAATGGCTGCCAGAAGGCGCCACCGCAACGCTGGATAGTGCGGAAGGCTGGGAATCTTCAGAAGA
The DNA here is from genome assembly GCA_035653315.1 of Candidatus Angelobacter sp. Taxonomy (GTDB): domain Bacteria; phylum Acidobacteriota; class Terriglobia; order Terriglobales; family Acidobacteriaceae; genus Angelobacter. The sequence goes on along the minus strand of DASRCD010000461.1, from coordinate 2,641 downwards.
GCCTTTGCGCGTGACCTATAAAATTGAAGCTCCATCATTTGCCTCCGTGGCCGGCAAACGGTTGCTGGTTCCTGCCACGCTGTTTAAGACTACCAGGCAAAAAGAGGCATTTCAGCGCACCGAACGCAAATTCTCTGTCTATTTTCCATTCGCGTACCAGGAAATGGATAATTTTATTCTCCAAATCCCGGAAGGTTATAGCAGCGAATCTGTTCCCACGGCCCAGGATGTGAAACTCGCTTCAACACGTTTCGCCACAGCTCGGACCTTTGCCAACAACCAATTTGTCAGTAAAAGGGCGCTCATTGTGAACGGGATTATATTTCCGCTCTCGCAATATCCGGAACTGAAAGGCTTTTTTGATAAATTGCAGGCGGCAGATGAAGAGCAGCTTGTCTTGCAGAACACGGCAGTCACTGCGGGCAAATAACACCCGGCTCGCCTGCTGAACAACCAATCTGCCTGCCATGAGTTCTTACCGGACGTAGGCTTTAACCTGGGTTCGTCTCCAGGCTGGCCATTGGGTTAAAATTTAGCTATGGCAGATCAGTTGAACAAGAAGAAAGACCAGAGCGGCATTGCGGAAAGTCCAATCGCGGAGATTTTTGAAGGCCGTCATCCGTCTGAATCTGAGAAGAAATGGGCTGAAGGCACTCTGGCGAAAACGCTGGAAAAAGCCCCGGAAAAGCCTATTGGCGCGCCTACCGGCATCAACCTGGATGAGAATGGCCATGCCCAGTTCACCACCATCAGTGGTGTTCCCATCCGCCGGCTTTATACGCAGGCTGATTTGCCGGAAGACTGGACCTACGAGAAATATCTTGGCTACCCCGGCCAGCCGCCTTATACGCGCGGTATTCACGCCAGCGGCTATCGCGGACGCCTCTGGACTATGCGCCAGTTCTCCGGTTTTGCTTCGCCCGAAGCAACCAATGAACGTTATCTATATTTACTGGCCAGCGGCGGCGGCGGGCTTTCTGTGGCCTTTGATCTGCCTACTCTCATGGGCTATGACTCTGACCATGCCGCCAGTGAAGGCGAAGTGGGCAAGTGTGGCGTAGCCATTGATTCCCTGGAAGACATGGAAATTCTTTTCAAAGGCATTGATCTGGAAAAGACCACCGTTTCCATGACCATCAATTCTCCGGCGTCTGTTCTGTGGGCCATGTATCTGGTGGTGGCGGAGAAACAGGGCGCCGATTGGAACAAAGTTTCCGGCACGCTCCAGAACGACATTCTCAAGGAATACATCGCGCAAAAGGAATACATCTATCCGCCTGCGCCTTCCATGCGTCTGGTGGTTGATACCTTTGAGTTCGGCTCCAAATTCACGCCCAAATTCAATACCATCTCTATTAGTGGCTACCACATCCGCGAGGCTGGTTCCACTGCGCTGCAGGAACTGGCATTCACTATTTATGACGGCGTTGAATATGTGGAATGGGCGCGCCGTCGCGGCCTTGACGTGGATGAGTTCGGCCCACGGCTCAGCTACTTCTTCAATTCGCATAGTGATTTCTTTGAAGAGATCGCCAAGTTCCGTGCCGCGCGCAAAATCTGGTATCGCCTGATGAAAGATCGTTTTGGTGCTAAGAATGAACGCAGCCGCCTTATGCGCTTCCATACCCAGACTGCAGGCGTGTCACTCACGGCGCAGCAGCCATTAAACAATATTGCTCGCGTGGCCCTGCAGGCGCTGGCTGCCGTGCTGGGAGGAACGCAATCTCTCCATACCGACTCTTACGATGAAGCTCTTGCCCTGCCCACACAGGAAGCCGCGCGCATCGCTCTGCGCACGCAGCAGATCATCGCCTATGAATCCGGCGTAGCCAATACGGTTGACCCGCTGGCCGGCTCTTACTTCCTGGAAAAGCTCACGCTCGACATGGAAAAGGGCGCGTTTGATTATTTTGACCGTCTTGATGCGATGGGCGGCATGGTGAAAGCCATTGAAAACGGTTTCCCACAGAAAGAAATTGCTGAAGCTTCTTATCAATACCAGCGTGCTGTGGAAGCGAAAGAGAAGATCGTTGTCGGCGCCAATGATTTCACCATTGAAGAAACCCAGCCGGAAACGCTTTATATAGACGAATCCGTTGCCCGGCACCAGACAGAAAAACTCAAAGCCCTGCGCGCCCGCCGTAATAACGACGAAGTTCGCCGCTGCCTTGACGCTCTCAAGAAAGCCGCATCTCAGGACCCTGTCGTGCGCAACGATGGCCGCATCAGCGATGCCAATACCATGCCCTTCATCATCGATTGTGTCCGTGCTTATGCAACCGTGGGCGAAATCTGCCAGGCGCTGAAAGAAGTGTATGGAACGTATGAAGAGGTGAGCATTACGTAATCGCCGTCATCGCGCGTAATCCACGGCAAGTCGGGATGGGTTGGGTTGATCAGTTCACTAATCTCTTCTGGAAGTTTTTCTGAAGTCCCGAATCCCGCATCAGCAGGGGCAGGGGCCCTATGAAAAAAATTTGGGCGCATGACAAAAAGAATATTGTGGACCGCAGCCGCCCTCGGCTGCGCTGAACTCCAACCGGTATACCAATTCCCTCGCTCCGTTCGTGATTTAGAAATCTTTGCGTTCTCCGCGTTCTTTACGGTTACAACCGATCACGGCGATGTCGGCGATCACGCG
>DASRCD010000460.1:0-4482 GCA_035653315.1 Candidatus Angelobacter sp. | reverse complement strand
CGATCGTTGATCTGGTCCTGCACCAGCACATCCACGGCAGAAAAATCACCGGTCTCTTTTACTGAGAGCGTGCGGGCAGCGGGAGCCTTCTTTTTCTTGGCGGCAGCCATAGGCACGGCATGCAAAGAAAAGCCCTGCATCACGAATATCAAAACAAAAATAAAAACTGAAGCTTTGCGCGGGAATGTCATCTTGTGGACTCGAGTGTGTTATAAACCGGAAACAAAAGCAATACGAGGAAATCCTCTGCACCAAAGTACCAATTACCTGACTCAGGCATTCAGCGGACAGGACGAACAGTTCCGCCGCGCCTTTGATGTATTGCGCTCCGGCATGGATCAGCGCGCTTTTCCCGGCGCCGCAGTGGCCATCACCCATCGAGGAAGACTCATTGCGCACAAAGGTCTCGGGCATTTCACTTACGAAACCAATTCTCCCGCCGTCAGTGCCGAAACTATTTATGATTTAGCCTCTGTCAGCAAAGCCCTGGCCACCACTACCGCCTGCATGGTTTTGTATGAACGAGGCAAGTTGCAGTTGGAGCAGCCACTTGTGGAACTGCTTCCCAGCTTTGCTGGCCCTGATCCCAAAAGGCGGCAAGTTACCTTGCGCATGCTGCTGGCGCACTCTTCCGGACTGCCAGCCTATGTAAAGCTTTTCCAGACAGCGCATAGAAAAGAGGACCTGCTGCAACAGGCACTGCAAGTTCCACTTGCTGCCGATCCGGGCTCCCGCGCCGAATACAGCGATATTGGCTTTATTCTTCTGGGAGAGGTCCTCCAACTGTTAGCTGACCAGCCACTGGACACGTTTTGCCGCACTGAAATTTTCTCCAGGCTCGGGCTGCAACATACAGCTTTCAATCCGCCGGAAGCTTGGAAACCTTTTATCCCGCCCACAGAAGAAGACCGAACATTTCGCAAACGGCTGATTCAGGGTGAAGTCAACGATGAAAATGCCTCGGTCATGGGCGGAGTAGCTGGCCATGCGGGATGTTTCTCCACGGCCATGGATGTGTCAATTTTTGCTCACTGTATGCTCAATGGCGGCACACCGTTGCTCAAACCAGAAACCATTGCAATTTTTACCCGCCGCGAGGATTTTCCACCCGGCACTTCACGCACACTCGGCTGGGACACCCCATCCCAACCGTCTCAGTCTGGAAAATATTTTTCACCACGCGCCTATGGCCATTTGGGCTATACCGGCACTTCCCTATGGATTGACCCTGAACGCCAGCTCTCTGTTACTCTGCTAACCAATCGCACCTGGCCGGACCGAAGTTCACAAGCCATTAAGCAAATCCGGCCCGCTTTTCACGACGCAGTGGTGGAAGCCATTGTTTGAGGAACGGACGGCGTGAGCCCTCGCAAGACCATCATCAGCAGACTCGAAACCGAGCAGCAGAACCATGCTTCTTCACAGCTGGATACCATGTCCGCGCTGGAAATTGCTCGTGTCATTAATAACGAAGATAAAAAAGTTGCCATAGCAGTGGAGCAGGCGTTGCCTCAAATTGCACAGGCTATAGACGCAATTACCAATGCGATCGCCAATGGTGGCAGGCTTATTTACGTAGGCGCCGGGACCAGCGGACGCCTTGCTGCGCTGGATTCAGCGGAATGCCCCCCAACCTTTGGCATTGCGCCGCGAACTATCCAATATGTGCTTGCCGGCGGTACGCGCGCACTGGGACGAGCTGCCGAATACAACGAAGATTCGCCTGCGGTAGGCCGTAAAGATATGGCCCGCCGTAAGCCGGGTAAGAAAGATGTAATTGTTGGAGTAGCGGCCAGCGGAAGAACACCTTACACCATTGCTGCTGTAGAGTACGCGGGCAAGAAAGGGGCCAAAACTGTAGCTGTTGTATGTAATCGCGGGTCGGAATTAGGCAGAGTTGCTGATATTGAAATTGTTTTAGAGGTCGGGCCCGAAGCGGTTTCCGGTTCTACCCGCATGAAGGCAGGTTCTGCACAGAAGATGGCCCTCAACATGCTTTCTACGGGAGCAATGGCGCGGCTCGGCTACATATACGGCAACCTGATGGTCAGAGTAGAAACCATCAACCAGAAACTGGTGGAGCGCGGAATCACCATTCTTGAAAAACTGGCCGGAGTCGATCGGCAGACCGCCATGAAAACACTGAAAGCTGCGGATAACCAAGTCTCTATTGCGCTCATCATGTTGAAGACCAATTTGGACCGAACCAATGCGGTGAAAAGACTCAAGCTCGCTAAGGGAAATGTCCGGCATGCAATCACCATGGGGTGAATTAGAATGGGGGCCAAATGAAGTTTGTACAGAAGTCGCCAGCGGTTCGTCCGGGGAAAACTGGTTTGGTTCTGCCATGCGCAATGCCTGGGCTGAAAAAGCCTGTTGCGCGCAGCAGGACGATTCGGATTGATTTCCAGAACTTCGCAATTGCGCCTGAGAGTCTTATGGATAAATTTGTAATTCGCGGCGGAAACCCGCTGGTTGGAAACGTTCGCATCAGCGGCGCCAAAAACGCCGCTCTTCCCGCGATGGCCGCTGCCATCCTGACCGATGAGCCTGTTGTTCTGGAAAATATCCCTGACGTGCGCGACATACAGACGGAGCGCAACCTGCTGGTCTCCATGGGCGCAGATGTTGAGCTTGGGTATGGGCGCGCTTCCCACCGCACCACTATTTGCTGCAACAATCTAGTGAATCCTGAAGCGGCTTATGAATTGGTTAAGACCATGCGCGCTTCCACGCTTGTGCTTGGCCCGCTTGTGGCCCGTATGGGACGCGCCCGTGTTTCCCAGCCCGGCGGATGCGCCATAGGCGCACGGCCCATTGATCTGCATATCAAAGGCCTGGAGCGATTAGGCGCAAAGATTAAGCAGGAGCACGGCTATATTGAAGCCAGCGCGGAACGCCTGCGCGGCGGACACATTATCTTTGACAAGATCACCGTTACCGGAACAGAAGATCTCATGATGGCCGCAACCCTGGCTGAAGGCGAAACCATCATGGAAAATTGCGCACGCGAGCCTGAGGTCATTGACCTGGCTGCGCTGCTGAACAAAATGGGCGCAAAAGTAGAAGGTGCTGGCACTTCCACCATCCGCATTCAGGGCGTGGAGAAGCTGCATGGCGCGCGCCATCGCATTATTCCGGACCGCATTGAAGCTGGAACGTTTGTAATTGCTGCCGTGCTTACCGGTGGAGATGTCACGCTCACCAATTGTGATCCATCACATCTGGGTGCATTGATTCAGAAGCTGGAAGAGAACGGGGTACGTATTGCCACGGGCCAGGATTCCATGCGCGTCACCAACGGCCATCAACTTCAAGCGGCCGACATCAGCACGGAAGAGTATCCTGGCTTCCCCACGGACATGCAGGCGCAATATATGGCGCTGGCCACGCAGGCGCAAGGCACTTCCATCATCACGGAAAATATTTTTGAAAATCGCTTCATGCATGCGCAAGAATTAGTGCGCATGGGAGCAAACATCAAAGTGGAAGGCAGCCGCGCGATTATCAGAGGCCGCACACCTTTAAGCTCTGCCGCTGTGCAGTGTTCTGACCTGCGCGCTTCCGCTTCCCTGGTGATTGCTGCCCTGGTGGCCGATGGCGAAACCATTCTCGACCGCGTTTACCACGTGGATCGCGGCTATGAGCGCATTGAAGAAAAGCTCAAAGGCCTTGGCGCACAGATTCGACGTATAGGAGAAATCCTGCCCAAACGCGCCGCTGTCCCAAGCGTAGTGGCATAAAACACAAGCGCTACCGATAATCTGAATGGATTTACGTGAGTCATTCCATGCAATAGTGATGTGTAATGGCAATCGCAGGGCAGTCGAAGGAAGTCTCTTTTATTCCAGAGTCAACAGCCAAGCCGCCTATTTGGCTGACGGTCACACTTTGTTGCCTGATTTACGGACCATGGCTTCTTATACTCCGGTCAAAACAACCGCCATCCACATACCACACTATAAAACCCGCGTCCTTGGGCTTTTTCCTGGAGGTTGTGGGCCTTTTCTATGAAGTCGTACTTTTTGTTGTCTTGTACAGCGGCCTTGATTTAAATCACAAGTGCCCTTCGTTCTTCAGGATTTCAAGCTGGATAAACTCAAGAAAATTATCTGAAGAGGTTCGGATTGGCATTCTCATCAGCTTGTTAACCATGGGTATTGTCATTGTGTTGCACATCTTTTTAGGTCCTTTTAGTCCCCCAAGCACGGGAGCCGACCTGACGCCTCACGGCCCTGCGGAAATAACCATTTTCCTTTTACTGATGGTTGTCGGGGCTGTAGTGGAGGAACTTATTTTTCGCGGATATTTTTTCCAGTTCTTCTACCAGTGGACCGGCAGTTCAGAGCGCGCTTTGATATTGCAGGCTGCGGCTTTTTCAGCCGCGCATGGCCCTCAAACAGTTGCCGGCATCCTCGATAAAGTTCTTTTCGGCCTACTATTGGGCTGGGTAGCTAACCGCCGGCAAAGCCTTGTTCCCGG
>DASRCD010000459.1:0-7833 GCA_035653315.1 Candidatus Angelobacter sp. | reverse complement strand
TGTGCGGCGCACCGCCTGCTGCACGTTTCCCGGCCCTGAGTTATAGGCCGCCATCGCCAGATACCAGTCGCCAAACTGGTTATAGAGGTCTTTTAAGTGCCTTGCTGCGGCGCGTGTGGCCTTCTCTGGGTCCTGCCGGTCATCCACCCAAAGCGTACGCCGCAAGCCGTAACCTACGCCCCGGCTTGCCATAAACTGCCACATGCCTCTTGCCCGTGCTTTGGAAAGCGCCTGCGGCTTGAATCCTGATTCAGCCTGGGCCAGATAAATCAGGTCCTGCGGTATCCCTTCTTCCTTGAAAATCCGCTGGATCATCTCGCGATAGCGGCCTGAACGGGCCCAAGCCCCCTCAAATACGCTGCGTCCACGCGTGGAAAAGTAGTTGATGTAGCTGGCGACATAATCATTGATCATCAGCGGCAGGTCAGACTGGGTATTCTTCAGGTCTTCTTCTGCCTTGGCGGTAACATTCGGGTCCACCGGATACGTAACCTGGTTTGCCTCATCGATTGGCGCGGGCTGGGGCTGCTGTTCTGCGAGCGTTTCAGCTTCTTTGGTGGCCGTTTCCAGCTTGCTGATCTCGTCGTTAATTTTATCCAGCTCTTGTTGCAGGCGATCATCGGCCTTAACGCTGACCGGCCCCTCAGTCAGGATCTCTACTGCATGATTAAAATTCTGCTTTGCCGAATCCAGATTCCCGGCCTTTGTGTCCGCTTGGCCTGCTTCATACGCCTTTTCGGCCTCTGTAATCATTCCCGGCACGGGATCCTGCTTTTCTGGTTCTGGTGTTTGGGCCGGCGTCGGGCTAGGCACGGGCGTTTGCTGCTGTGGCGCGGCAGGAGTGGAAGGCTCGGCTGCCGGCTTTTGCCTGTTCGGAGCCATGGCCTGGGCCACCGGCCCTGAGGTCTTTTTTGTTTCCTTGCCGCCGCAGGACGCCAGCAACATCAAGCCGGCGCTCATCATCACCATACTCAGACGCTTCAAAGCAATGCTCCTTTACAACAAAAGCGCGCGCAGAAGCGCGCTTATACCTATCGTAAATCGTAGTTTAACCAGTTTGCCGCCAACTAGGGAGCGGGCCAATACTGTTAAACCCGTATGAATGGCTTTATTCTCACACAAATAGAAAGAAACAGGCCCCCAAAACTGCCGAGGCCCGGGGTTACTTTTGGGGTATGACTTCCTGCAATTACCAGCTAAGCCGTAGCCCAACTGGAACTGGCGCGGATTAAACGGCGCCGTGGGTGTGCCTGCTCAAGTTTTTATTCGCTGCACAACCCCACTTTGTGCAAATGAGTGGGGACGGTGCGCTTTGTATCATTCTCAAGGTGCAAAGGCAAGCAAGTTATCTAAGAATGAGCACTCCCGTGCACTCCGTTCATGCCTTATTTCTTTACATTCCGGATACCTATCTCATAAACTAGCCGCAATTCCCCCAAGAAAATCCTAAGAATCCCGGTAAACTCGGGATGAGCTGCTTCCGCGATAGGACTGTTTGAATGGCGTTAACGTTGTGAAGGCCCAAACTCAAAGCAAAAATTACGTGAACGCTTTTGCCAGCGCCGTGGCCGCGCTGAGCCGCGCCGGAGAAGACCTGACCGCACGCGTTCTGGAAATGCTGGTCCGCGACTTTGATGCTGACCGCGCCGAGCTCTGGCTTTGGGATGGCTCTTCCGGTTCCTGTTATCTCACCCATGCAGAAGGCTTAAGCGCGGAGCATCGCCTTGATTACGCCGCGGCGGACTCGGGAGCGGTTGGAAAAATTGCCCGCAATAAAACGACGATCGAAAATATCGTCCTCTCCACTTTCGGCGGAGACGACCAGGAATTTTCCCGCGCAACCGGCCTCACGCATATTTCCGGCTATCCGCTGCTGGCTGCAGGTCAGCTTGCCGGTGTGCTGGCCATTTATACCAGCCGGGAAGTCCCTGAAGATCTGCTCTTATGGTGGCGGCTCTATTCGGAAATGAGCGCGGCCAAACTCAATAATGTTCTGGCCACGCAGGAAAAAGACAAGCGCATCAATCAGCTCTCACTTCTCTTTGAAGCCACGCGGCTGCTTAATTCCACGCTGAACCTGGCCGAGCTTTTGGAACTCATCCTGAAGATTGCCCGCACAGAGGTAAAAGCCGAGCGCGGCACAGTTTTCCTGATCGACCACAAGCGCGAAGAGCTTTGGTCCATCGCCGCCTCCGGACTTGATCATCAGGAAGTCCGCATTCCCTTTGGCAAAGGCATTGCCGGACAGGTTGCGGTCAGCGGTGAATTGGTAAACACCGATGATGCATATGCGCTTGAGGCGTTTGATCCCAGCCTGGACCAGCGCCTGAACTATCGCACCAGGTCAATGCTCAGTCTGCCTATCCGCCATCATTCCGGAGAGATCGTGGGCGTGCTGCAACTTCTGAACTCCCAGGCCGGTAAATTTTCCAATGACGACGTAAGCTTCCTCACCAAGCTCTCCGGACACATGGCCATGGCGCTAGAAAATGCGCAGATGCATCGCGACACCATGGAGAAGCAGCGCCTGGAGCGTGAGCTCTCGCTTGCCCGCAGCATCCAGCATCGTCTTTTGCCGGAAGCCCCGCCGGTGGTTCCCGGTTATGACATCGCCGTGCTAAGCGATTTTTGCTTTGACGTGGCTGCCGATTATTACGACTTTATCAATCTCGGGCCACAGTCTCTTCTTATTGTCAGTGCTGAGGTTGAAGGCAAAGGTGTAACCTCCGCGCTCATTATGGCCAACCTGCAAGCCACATTGCGCGCCCTGGTGATGCACCTGCATTCGCTGGAAGTATTGGCATTTTCTTTGAATGAAATGCTCTATACCTATACCAAGGCAGGCAAGCACCTCAGCGTATTTCTTGGCCTTGTGGATACGCGCCGCAACATTCTGCAATATGTGAATGCCGGGCATGTGCCGCCTATACTGGTGCGCGGCAAAAGTGGTGAAGTCAAGCTGCTGGAAGAAGGCGGTACCGTGATCGGCCTGTTCCCTCAGGTGGACTACACTCGCGGCACGGTCAAACTTGAGAAAGACGATCTTGTTGTTTGCACTACGGACGGCATTCTGCGCATCTCTGACGATCATCATAATGCTTATGGCATTCGCCGCCTTACTGATTGCGTCCGCCGCTATCGCGAGCGCAGCTCGCAGGCCATTGCCGATGCAGTCCTCGCCGAAGTCTCAGCTTATTCCACCGCCAGCATGAATGACGATGACAAAGTCCTGATTGTGCTGAAAGTTACTGCGGACAAGGAAGCGGCTACGGAGTAGGGCAACACGCTCTCTTATTTTGTAAGAACCATCTGTAATTTCTTTTATTTCTTCGCCATTAAATCAATTCGAATTTCGTCCTTTACGGAGCGAGCTCAGTCAATCCTTCTTTGGGCTAGAATTTTGGGCTAAATTTTAAAGCTAAATCCTGAAACTCTTCTATTTCAAAGAGTTACGTTTGCCGTTCGTTGCCGGCATTCCCGGGAAGGCCAGCCCGCTAATTGTTACCAAAGTGACGTGGACGTAAGGCCAGTGCAGGGCTAGACTCTCTTTCGGTGGTAAGGCAGTTCTGGGGGAGGGCTGCCGGGCGCTCTGCGAGATTCGCGGGGCGCTTGTTTTTTGCGCAAAAGAAAAGCGGCCAGATTGGCCGCCTCACTGTCTCATCTCTAGACAAGCTCAGTGCTTGTCGTGATCATGATCGTGGTCGTGGTCGCGATCATGATGATCTTTGTCCTTGTCCTTATGTCTATAGTCCCAGTATTCTTTCTGGCGCTCCGGCGGCTGGGACCTAAATTCAACATAATCGTAGTGCCGCTCTCCCAGCCATGTCCGGTAATGGCGGTCTTCATCAGCGTTCCAGGTGTGGTAATCGCTATATCCGTTGTCGTAGACCCTGTAACGATGCTCGGCACATCCGGTGGTTGCAATGGTACCAAGAGTTCCAAGGGCCAGGGTGAAAGTTAATAAAGTTGCTGAAGATCGGCGCATGCCGGTTTTACCCTCCTTCCATCTTGCGTGCAAGATACCCGTTTTTCAGTAGCTTGGATGTGCTCTGGCCAATGCGGGTTTGATGCAGGGCGTGAAGAAGCAAATTGGCGATAATGCAGCGAAACAGCCGCTCAGCATTTCTCAACCATACGGACTTTTTGCCGAAAGCATCATGGCGTGCCTGAGCGCTAACGGGGCACTCCACAAAGTGTTATCCTCAATAGATAAGAGGAAGCTTCAAAAGCACCGCTGGAAGCAGTCCCTGTCAATTTTTGGACCAAGTGATGAGCACTAAAACACAGTTATCGACAAACGAGATTTCCCTGGAAAGGGAACAAATATTCGATGCCTTCCGGCGCTGGGGGTATCTGGACGCCAACCTGAACCCGTTTGGCGGCCCTGTGGGGGGCGGCTACGCCGATCTTCCACGCCAGGGTGAAGGCGTTAAAGAGGCGCGCAGGATTTATTGCGGCAGCATTGGCATTGAGTTCATGCACCTGCCCCAGCGCGATCGCCGCGAGTGGCTTCAGGAAAAAATAGAAAATCCGGAGCAGCAGGATGTGGACCGGCGCTGGCTGGCAGAGCGGCTGATGCAGGCTGATCTGTTTGAGCAGATTCTTCAAACCCGTTATCTGGGCACAAAGCGCTATTCCGGTGAAGGCGCAACCGCGCAGATCCCTTTGATCGATGAGATTCTGAATACTGCTGCCGATCTGGACGCGACAACCACGGTCATGGCCATGAGCCATCGTGGACGCCTGACTGTAATGACCCTGAATGTGGGGATTCCGGCGGAAAATATTTTTGCCGGTTTTGAAGATGTTGATCCGCGTTCCGTGCTTGGCGGCGGCGATGTGAAATACCATCAGGGTGCTACCGGCGAGTTCCGCACGCGCAGCGGCAAAACTATTCGCACGCATCTGGTTTCCAATCCCAGCCATCTTGAAGCCGTGGACCCCGTCGCTCTTGGCCGCACGCTGGCCAAGCAGAAACACGCAGGAGAAAACGGTGTAAGAGAAATTCTCCCCATCATTATGCATGGTGATGCGGCATTCGCCGGCCAGGGCATCTGGGCGGAGACGCTGAACTTTGCCGGACTGAAAGGCTATTCCGTGGGCGGCGCGATCCAGGTGATTGTGAATAACCTGATCGGCTTTACCACTACGCCGCGTGAACTGCATACCTCGCGCTTTTCGTCGGATCTGGCCAAGCGCCAGCCCATTCCTATCTTCCATGTGAATGCGGAAGACCCGGAAGCCGTGTTGCGTGTGGCACGGATTGCCACGGAGTATCGCTACCAGTTCGGCGGAGATGTAGTCATTGATCTGATCGGCTACCGCCGTCACGGGCACAGCGAGGTTGACGATCCTACCATCACGCAACCGCTGCTCTATAAAAAGATCAATGCGCACCGTCCGCTGTATGAAATCTATGCGGAGCAAAACAAGATTGACCTTACGGAGATGTTAAAAAACTTCCGCGCACAGATTGATACTGCGTATGACAAAGCCGCGCAGATGCAAAAATCTCCTGTGCTGCGCAAGCTGCCTGCTTACTGGGATAAATATTCCGGCGGACGCTACAAGCTGGAGTATGAAGTTGAGACAGCGGTAAAAGAAGATACGCTGCACCAGATCACAGGGAAGCTTACGACTTATCCTGATAGTTTTGCCATTCATCCCAAGGTAAAGAAGCTTCTTGAGCAGCGCGAGAAGATGGGCACAGGCAAGGCTCCACTTGACTATGGAATGGCAGAGGCGCTGGCTTTTGGTTCACTGCTGATAGAAGGCGTTCCGGTGCGTCTCTCCGGGCAGGACGCGCGCCGCGGCACGTTCAACCATCGCCACTCTGTGTTGATCGACACGGAAAATGAGCAGGAATATGTTCCGCTTTGCCACATTTCCTCCAAGCAGGCCTGGTTTGAGGCTTACAACTCGATTCTTTCTGAAGCCGCGGTATTGGGCTTTGAATATGGCTTCAGCCGTGATTACCCCGATGGCTTGGTCCTATGGGAAGCGCAGTTTGGCGATTTCGCCAACGGCGCGCAGGTAATCATCGATCAATTTATTGTTGCCGGTGAAGACAAGTGGGGATTGCTTTCCGGGTTGGTGATGCTGTTGCCGCACGGCTATGAAGGCCAGGGGCCGGAGCATTCCAGTGCGCGCATTGAGCGTTACCTGCAACTTGCGGCAAAAGACAATATCCAGGTGACCCAGCCTTCCACGGCTGCGCAATATTTCCATCTTCTGCGCCGCCAGGCACTGCGCAACTGGCGCAAGCCATTGATTGTGTTCACGCCAAAAGGCATGCTGCGCCATCCCGATGCTGCCAGCCCCTTAAGTGAACTTACGCATGGGCGTTTCCAGAACGTGATCCCAGATACTGAGATCACCAATGCGGAACGGATCATGGTTTGTTCCGGCAAGATTGGCCATGAACTGCGGCGCGAACGCAAACGCCGTAATGACACGAAGACAGCTATTGTTTTTCTTGAGCAGATGTTCCCATTCCCTGAAGCTGAGTTGGAAGCAGCTTTTGCGCGGCACAAGACCGCGCGGGAACTTTTGTGGGTACAGGAAGAACCGGCCAACATGGGCGCGCTCACTTTCCTGGCGCCGCAATTGGAACGTCTGACGCGGGGCATGGCATTCCGCTCCGTGAAACGTTCGGCATCATCCACTCCTTCCACGGGATCACATACAGCCCATGAGATGGAGCAGAAAACGTTAATGGAACTGGCATTCACGGCATTTCAACAATCACAGCGCTAATACTCGTGAGATTAAGAAAAGCATTGTGAAACTGTTCAGGAGAAATAAGCGGCATCGCAAGCGGTAGCACGGTCATCCAAAAGTTCAGTCCTGATTTATAAAAAATGAAAGGTGGTTGAGATGGCACAAGGAACTATTACGGCACATGAGGTCCCGGCGCTGCCATACGCGTACAACGCGCTGGAACCGCACATTGATGAGCAAACCATGCACCTGCATCATGATAAACACCATGCGGCTTATGTGACCAAGCTGAACGGTGCAATTGAAAAACATCCGGAGTTGGGAAGCAAGAGCGCTGAAGACCTGATCCGCGACCTGAATGCGTTGCCGGAAGATGTGCGCGGCGTGATCCGCAACAATGGCGGCGGACACGTAAATCACACCATGTTCTGGCAGATCATGGGCCCAGGTAAAGGCGGCAATCCCACGGGCGCCGTGGCTGAAGCAATCAACAAAACCTTTGGCAGCTTTGACGCATTCAAGGAAAAGTTTGAAGCCGCAGGGGCCAACCAGTTCGGCAGCGGATGGGCATGGCTGGTCCGCACCAAGTCCGGCGAATTCAAGGTAACATCCACGCCCAACCAGGATAATCCCATCTCAAACGGTGAATTTCCTATTTTGGGCAATGACGTTTGGGAGCACGCCTACTATCTCAAATATCAGAACCGCCGCCCTGACTACCTGAAAGCCTGGTGGAACGTGGTGAACTGGGACGAGGTCAATAAGCGTCTCTCACAGGCAGATAGTTTCTTCAAGAAATAACTAACAATAGCGCAGCCGGTTTGATCGCAGCCGCCCAGCAATGGGCGGCTTTTCTTTTCAATTTATCTGCATGGACCTTTTGCTTTATCGTTCTAAGACAAATTCATGGGGAAGAGTTTGCCAAGCCATGCTCGAAAATATTTTTCAGGATTTGCGCTATAGCGCGAGAACGCTGCGTAAAAATTCCGGCTTCACCGTTATCGCCACATTTATTCTGGCGCTGGGCATCGGCGCAAACACAGCGATCTTCAGCATTGTTGACGTTCTTCTTTTTCGTCCCTTGCCCGTTTCAAAAGCAAAGGAGTTGGTCCG
>DASRCD010000458.1:0-15025 GCA_035653315.1 Candidatus Angelobacter sp. | reverse complement strand
CGGGCTTCCGTGGCGGCCACATAACGGTCAAAGGCGGCCGTGGTCTTGGGCTTAAGCTCGGCAGCGAACGCAACGCTGGACGAAACGATTAAAATGACTACAGCAAAAATCCTACAGGAAATTCGTTTTGGGCGTGGGGCAAGCATCTGCCCATTAAGATGCACGGTTTTTCAGCCTGTGGCAAGGCAAGTGACTCATAAATGAGGGAGTTGATCTGAAATTTACCTGTTTTTGGATTGCGGTAAGGAGCGGAAGGAATGAAGGTAATCGGCATTATTGGCGGGATTGGTCCGGAAGCAACCATTGACTACTACCAGAAGCTCCTGAGCACTTATGACAAACTCCGCCCTAATCAGGGGCTACCGGCAATCATTATTAACAGTATTGACGTAAAAAAAGCACTCGCCCTGGTAGGCGCCGGCCAGCTTGAAGAACTGGCGGAATATTTTCTTTATGAGATTGCCCGATTAGCACGCGCCGGTGCAGAATGCGGATTGATGGCGGCAAACACCCCGCATATTATCTTTGACGAATTATCCCGCCGCTCACCGATCCCGCTGGTGAGCATTATTGAAGCAACGTGTGCCGAGGCGAAACGGCTTGGGCTAAAAAAAGCCGGGTTATTCGGCACGCGTTTCACCATGCAGGGACAATTTTATCCCCAGGTTTTCTCGCGGGCCGGAATAACGCTGGTAGTTCCCGCCGAGCAAGAGCAGGAATATATACATGACAAATACATCAATGAGCTTATCCCCGGAAAATTTCTGGCACAGACCCGCGACGGTATGCTGGCCATTGCCGCACGCCTGAGACAGCAGCAAGGCATTGATGGGCTTATCCTCGGCGGGACAGAACTGCCGCTCATCCTTACTGACAGCTCTTCAACAGGAATTCCCTTTCTGAATACAACGCAGATTCACGTAAATGCGATTCTTGAGAAAGCAATGACGTAACTGCAATATGCAGTAAGATTGGGTTTCAGGAGATTGCCCATGTCGATCCGTCCGGTAAAGAAGTTGATCCAATCCAAACCAACCTTGGAAGGCGCTGGGGTGCATTTACGGAGGGCCTTTGGGTTTGGCAGCACTTCAGAATATGATCCGTTCCTGCTGCTCGATGATTTCCGCAATGAAGTTCCGGAAGATTATCTAGCTGGGTTTCCGTGGCATCCACATCGTGGCATTGAGACGATTACTTACGTGCTTGCGGGCACGGTGGAACATGGCGACAGCATGGGCAATCGTGGCTCGATTGGCGCGGGCGATGTGCAGTGGATGACCGCCGGAAGCGGCATCATCCACCAGGAAATGCCCCGCGGCGACCAGAGCGGCCGCATGCATGGCTTTCAGCTCTGGGCCAATCTGCCTTCCTCATTGAAGATGACGCCGCCACGTTACCAGGAAGTGACAGCGGCGGAGATCCCGGAAATCACCGACGATGATGGAACACACGTGCGGCTGGTTTGCGGTAGTTTCTGGGGCAAACGAGGCCCGGTGGATGGAATTGCCGCCGACCCGATTTATATTGATGTTTCCGTAGCTCCTGGAAGAAGAAAAAACCTGCCGGTGGAGCATACGCGCCATGCGTTTGCCTATGTGTTCAGCGGATCGGGCAAATTCTGCAACGCCTCTGAGCCACTGGCTGTTCCCACCGAAGGAGTGAAATGGCTGGACACGGCTCCGCCTTCAAACGCCGACAACCGTTCCCTTATTCTTTTTGACAGCGGCGATGAAGTAGTGGTGCAGGCCGGAGATGAGGGTATCCGCTTTCTGCTGGTTTCCGGCAAGCCTTTGCAGGAGCCAGTGGCATGGTATGGACCGATCGTGATGAATACGCAGGAACAATTGCGCGAGGCGTTTAATGAATTGGAAAAAGGCACGTTCCTGCAAGCCGGTAAAAAATAATTTCACAATGCAGAGTGCAACAAGAAGTGGTTCCTATGCGATCCAGTAATGCATGGCGCAAGGCTGATACTTTGCAGCCGCTCCTGTGTGCGCACCAGAACTGCTCCGCTGAGGTAAACTTTGGTCGGCATGCACGCACTCGATAATCCTATCTGGACGGCGTTAACCACTAAGCAGGCATCGCTGGCGCATACCTCAGCGCTGGCCCGCCGATTTCCGCCGGAGATGACATTGCTCGGCGCTGTAGCGGCGAACACTGCCATGGCGTTTGATTCACTTGCGCAACTGATTCAGCGCGACCCAGTCACGCTTTATTTTTCTACTCCGCCCACTCTTGCTCCTGGTTGGGAGATTGTACGCGCGGTTGAATTGCACCAAATGGTGCAGGAAACCGCTGAGCCTGGCGGCGCGGAGCAGAGCGGCACAAAGCATGAAGTTGTAGAACTCACCCCGAATGATCTCCCGGAGATGACGGAGATTTATGCGGCAACGCGGCCGGGCAGGTCATTGTGCCAGCGCATCCAGAAAGTGGGAAACTTCCTGGGCGTCCGCGAGGAAGGCAAGCTGGTAGCGATGGGCGGCTTACGGTTGCATATCGCGGGATACCGAGAGATCACAACCGTTGCCACGCATCCCGGCTTTGAAGGCCGAGGCTACGGCACAGCCGTGGTGCGCGGCCTGATTGCGCTGATACGGTCGCGCGGCAATCAGCCATTCCTGACTGTCCGCACAGACAACACGCGCGCGATTGAGATTTACCATCGGCTGGGATTCAAGGAGCGGGCCATTTTTCACTCCCGCACAATCCGGCGCGCTCAGGCTTAAAGCGATAACCAAACACTTTGTCCCACGTCAAAAGGAATGATCCGGAGATGACACATGCGAATGGTGCAAATTTTAGCAGTGGCCATAACAGCTTTATTGTTTGCAGGTTTGCATTTATCTGCTCTGCAGAAAGATGATGCAACTAAAAAACTTGGCGCATTCATTGGCAAGTGGGACACAGAAGCCACATTTGCCGGTGGCGACAAAGCAACTTCCAGCCTGGAGTGCCGGTGGTCATCGCAGGGTGGATTCATGGTCTGCGAGCAGATTGTGCACATGGGCGGCGCGGAGACGCGGCAGATGACGGTTTACTCTTACAATCCGAAAGCCGACAGCTACAATTACACTACGGTCTCTGTCCCCGGCGGCAAGCCAAGCAGCGGCACGGTGGTGATCAAGGGCAATGTCTGGACTTATGATTTCAGCTTTGACGCGAACGGAAAGACTACCCAGATTCGTAACACCAATGAATTTACTGACGCCAAAACCGAGGTCTTCAAAATCATTTCATCGGACGATAATGGTGCGCACTGGAAGCCAGTGATGGAAGGAAAGGCGCACAAGATTGCTGATTAGCTCTTCTACGCGCCATACTTAGACGGGCAGAGCAAGGACTTTACTGAACCTGCTCAGATCAAGGCGATACATATCAATGGGATCTATGTTGGTCATGGTTTCCCCCAGAGCTTCAAAGCGCATTACGCGCAATGCCAGATCAGCCAGCCGGTAACGTAGATCATCACGCTCAAAGGGCTTGGTAATGTAGTCATCCGCGCCGGCAGCAAAACCATCGCAAATGTGCTGCGGCTTGCCCCTGCCGGTAAGCAGGATCACATAAGGCTCCTTCGTCAGATTGGCGGAGTGGATCCACTCGCAAAGGTCTTTGCCATTCAGCCAGGGCATCTCCCAGTCAAGAATGCAGATATGAATACCACCGGCCAGCAAAACGCGGCGCGCAGACTCACCATCATGCACGGCAATCACCTCATAGCCCCAGCCGCCGAGAAGACGTTCCAGCAGCGTAAGCGTGAGAGTGTCATCTTCCGCGATAAGGATTTTCATTTTTTGCATAGGCATTGCTCCCGCACTAAAAGCGTTGTACCTGGGATATCGGCATAATTTGCCCACGGTTGCCAGGGCGCGGCAACATTCAAACGAACGTACTACTTCACTGGGAAATATTGAAATTGCAGATGTTAGGAACAAGCACGGCGCTATGTGCGCGTGAACTCGCGCAAAAATCAGCGCCGATTAGAAAAATTTTATTCGTAACGCAACGCTTCAATGGGATCGAGCCGAGAGGCCTTGACCGCAGGCAGCATACCGCTGACGAGGCCGACAAAAATCAGGATCGCCGTGGAGACAAGCAGATGCATGGGCGAGATGGAGAGATGGATGTCTCCGGCTTCAGCATTTTTGGCCATTACGCTGTACACCGGAATTGTGCCAATGATGAATGAGACGGCATACGCTACTACAACGCCAAGAAGGCCTCCAGCAAAAGTGATGGCCATGGCTTCTGCAAGGAATTGCGTAAGAATGTCACGCCGGCGCGCGCCCAAAGCTTTTTCCACGCCGATTTCGCGCGTGCGCTGCGTAACGGAGACGAGCATGATATTCATTAATCCCACGCCGCCGATGCCGAGCGTGAGGGTGCCAATCAAAGTGAGCAGAACCTGCAGGGCCATGGTGATGATTTGCCAATTGTTGAGGTTTTTCATGGTGTTCCAAACAAACACAGCGCGCGGGTCTTTGGGGTTAAAACCGTGCTCATTGCCTAAAACACTGCGGATATTGCCTTCCACCTTTTCATACTCTAGTCCGTCATAATCCAGCCAGATGCCATCAAGATAGCGCGTGTCCCGCATGTCACCCATGGTGGAAAACGGAATGTAAACAATTTTGTTGATGTTGTCATCGCCTTCCTGCATTTTGGGTTCAAGAACGCCAATGACTTCAAAGCTGATCCCGCTGATGCGCACGCTTTCGCCGAGCGCAGGCACTCCGGAGAAGAGTTTGTCTTTGGCTTCTGAACCCAGGACGGCAACACGCGCTTTTTGCATTTCATCGGCATCATTGTAGAAGCGGCCGTTCTCCAGTTTGAGTGCGCGAATGGGAATAACATCCGGAGTGAAACCGCTTACTGTAATAGATTGGGTGCGATTTTCATGCTGTACGTTCGTTTGAAATGACGCTTCAGGAGAAATGTGCCGCACCACGGGAATCTGCTCCTGGAGATGCTGCACGTCATCCACCATGAACCTGATTTGTGTGCCTGCCTTGGCGCCCCCTGCCTGTAGAGAAGTCCGGCCCGGAAAAACTCCCATCATCTGCATGCCGAAGTTGGAGAAGATGGCCGTGATGGCACGGCCAAAGCCCGCGCCATATGCCAGCAGCAGCACAACAGTGGCAATACCCCATGCCATGCCCAGCATGGTGAGCGCGGTACGCCTGCGATTATGCTTGAGCGAAGCATACGCTTGCCCCATCAGATCATGGACCATCTGCTCATTCCCTTCTAACTTCACTTAGCCAAGCCGATCTTCGTTCCGCAGCACTTAGTTCAGCAGCACTTACTCTCTTCTCAGGGCCTCCACCGGCTGCAAGAGTGAAGCTTTGCGCGCCGGATACAGACCCGCAATAATTCCCGCAACGGAAAGTGAAATTACCGCCACCGCCGCTGATGCCGGCACAATGTGCGGCAAATCAAATCCCGGAGGCGTGGGTAGTTTCGCCAGCATGGCCATTATTCCCGCAGTGATGGCGATGCCAGTGCCTCCGCTCAACAGCGTGAGAAATGCGCCTTCCAGAAAAAATTGCATCAGAATCCGGCGGTTCGTAGCCCCTAGCGCCTTCATCAAACCGATTTCACGGGTACGTTCCGTTACCGACACAAGCATGATGTTCACAATGCCAATCGCGCCCAGCACCAAGGTCACCATGCCTACGCCGCCCAGGAACAAATCCATGCCGTCAAAGATTTTGCCGACCATGTCCTGCGTCTGCACTGTGTCCCAGCCTTCAAAAGCTTCAGTGTTGCTTGGGTCAAAACCGTGGTTGCGCGCGATAATCGCATGCGCCTGGTCCACCGCGCCCAAGTGCTTGTCACGGCTTACCGGGCGCATGATCACATTGCCGATATCATCCGGTGTGTGCGCGTTCTTCATGGGAAAATATTCATGCATGGTGCTAAATGGAATATAGACGCGCAGGTTATTCATATTATTTTCCTGGCGGCCAATGTTCGCCAGCACGCCGATGACTTCAAAGCTCACGCCGTTCAGCAGAATGGTGCTGCCGATCGCCGGACGCCCCGGGAACAAGTTCCTCATCATCTGGAAGCCCAGCACACATACCTTGCGCTTCTGCTCTTCATCGCCGTCATTCAGCCAGCGGCCTTCACCCTGCGGCAAATAGCGGATCTTATTAAAGTTCGGGGTACTCCCTGCAACCGACCCGCTTGCTGTGGCAAAGTCACTCTGCGCGCGAATGTCGCCGCGGCTGATTACCGGCGCAATTTCCGCCACCAGCGTGGCTTCATTCTTGATGTCAAGGTAATCCTTGTACGTCAGCAGATAGCCGCGCCTCTCTTGCTGCTGGCCCTGCACCACCGGAATTTGCCCGCCCCAGATGAAGATCACGTCTTCGCCAATGGTGGCCATGTTCTTGCGCTGTCCTGAGCGGAACCCTTCACCCACGCCCACAAGAAACAGCAGCGACCCTACGCCCCAGGCAATGCCAAACATCGTGAGGAACGAGCGCAGCTTATGCGCCCAAAGCGTTCCCAGCACCTGCCCGATAATGTCCAATGCCATCCTCATCCAGCCGTCCGCTTTCGGTTCATCATTCCCTTCTGCAACTTTTCTGAGGGCTTTTGCCAGTCTTATGTAAAGCGAGTATTCGTCGTAATCTCAAGTTTGGCATTCTTTGGTAATTACGGCGATCATGGCAATCTCTTAAAATTGCTGCTCTGTAATACGAACAGGAAGCCGTTATGGTTCCAAATTCCGGCACTCGAAAGATTTAGACGTTAAAAAGGTTAAATTGTCCTGAAAATAAGGAATTTAGCTTCCAAGCATAACGGCAGAACGCAAAAAGGCCCAGCTTATCGCCAGGCCTCATCAATCAATAAAGTTGTTTTTATCTGAACCCGGCGTCCATAACAGCCACAGGGTAAGTTTTCATAATGGTAATGGGTTCCTGCCCGGAGGGAGCGGAATTCGGCTGAATGGTTATTTTTATGGCAATCTCTTGTGGATCGTCCGTGGCCTGACCGGACATATCCAGGCTGACGTTTGCGCTGGTTGCCTGGACCTCATTTGTAAAAATCGGAGCACTGCCAGCGAAAGTATAGCCTGCTGCTACCGTCACGGTAGCGTCCGTCAGAATATTGGGATTAAGTTGAATTAAAAGTGGAGTAGCAGACTCATAAATCCTGGGATTGCTGTAAATGCACAAAATATCGGTTCCACAATCGCCTACTTGTTCATAGCGATTTACATCCGGGACCGCAGGATTGAATACTCCTAACTTCGTATCATAAAGTGGCAAGCTTAGATCGTTCGGGTTACTGTGCGGCTGTCCCGGAACCCTGAGTATAAATTGATATACCTGTCCGGTTGTCTGCAAGGTGCCCGTGGCCTGGATCTGCCCTTCGAAATGCATCGGCGGCGCCTTGGTTTGTCCGCCGCCCAAAAAGGACTTCACGAATCCAAGAACTCCCCAGATGTCTCCGGCAGCAAAAGCAACCCCGCCACTTGTAATGGCTTTAACGGTGGGAGCCCACCATGAGTTCGCATTGCCTGATTTACTTGCCTCATTGTTGAGAGCCTGGGCTGCTGATGTCACAGTCTTAAAATCGGTGGTGAATGCGTTGATAGCACCGTTAGTTTTGCTCACAAGTCCTGCTACCTGTGCATTGCTTTCCACCTGATTCAAGGTAAGCCCTCCACTCAACGTCAGGCTTGTTGATGTGATCCCGTCCACGTTGAAGTTGAGTGTCGCATCGGTGTGCGGATTGGGGTCATAAGTAGTCAGTTTGAAGTCGGCGTAAGACCACTGGTCAGGGCCAATCTGGTTCACTGTGACAATACTATGATTTAGATCTCCCCCATCAAAATTCAAGAGCGATGCATCGGACGTATTAGTTTCGTCCAGATTGACCTGACCAAAACTGAATGTCTGTGAGGTGAGATGGTTGTAAAAAAATACCCTCAACAGCCCAAGATACCGGTTGTAAAGAATGAAGTACGGCATATTAGTGCCGCACGTGGGATTGCCAAAGCTGCGAAACAACAACACCCACCCATTCGCGGGAAGCACATCCGGGCCACTGGGGTTATTTAAGTTAGTTGCGAAACCATCAAATGCGTAGTACGGAAGGTTTACAGCTCGTGCAACTACACCGCCATCGTTGAGATAAACCGTCTGTGAAACAGGTACTGTCCAATCCCAAGCATCGCGATTGGAGGCGCATGTCTGGGAAAAAAGTGACATGCTGGTGGATAACAAGCTCATGAACAACAAAACCTTAAAGTAGTGAAAAGGGGCCCGACACAACATTAAAACTCCTTAGATTGAATTTTTTTGTGTGATGGTGAATCGGGCTGACACTAACATAATCGAGCAGACATTCTGGATGGGGATAGGGGAAAATTCCCAATTCCAAAGCCCTTCACTAGTGCAGAGTGCAAAAATCGCACAGCTCCGATATTTCTTATCGCGTAGTGATATATTTTTTTGTCTTTTCAGAAAACGGATTTGCTTGCACCAGCGGCAACTGCTAAAAAGGCCCACTCCGTCTGAATCGAATTCTCTTATGCTCGGTGAGTTTGATACATTCTCACACTACGACCCGTGCAGTACCAGTATCAGGAAAGATTAAGAAATTTTTAAGTTGCTGCCCCGAACGAATTGTTTGCGAGACTTTAGTCATCAATACAAGTAAGACCAAAGTGCTAAGAGGAAACTCTCTTACTGTACTTGGATCACGTCTCCCAGCGGCCCGCTGCTTTTCACTTCAGCAACGCGGGTAAGCACCCGTTTGGCAAACTCATAGAGTGATTTTGCGTGCGGAGAGCTTTCGCCTTCCAGCACAGCGGGCTTGCCATTGTCGCCGCCTTTGCGGATGTCAGGATCAAGTTCAATGGAACCAAGGAATGGCACAGCAAACTCGCGGGCTGTCCGCTCCACACCGCCTTTGGAGAAGATATCGATTTCCTGATGGCAGTGCGGACAGACAAAATGGCTCATGTTCTCGACTAATCCAAGAATATCGACGCGTGCCGTGCGAAACATTTCAATGGCTTTGCGTCCATCCTGAAGGGAAACATCAGACGGGGTGGAAACCACCACAGCCCCTGTAAGAGGTACGGTCTGAAATAGTGAAATCACTACGTCGCCAGTGCCCGGAGGCAGGTCCACCACCAGATAATCCAACTCACCCCATTCCACCTGCTGTAAAAATTGCCGGATAATCGAGTGCAACATCGGGCCGCGCCATACCAGCGGCTTATCGCCAGGGTTTAGCAGGCCAACCGAAATGACTTTCACGCCAAAGTTTTGCAGCGGCTCAATGCGGTTTTCTGTGAGCACGCGCGGCTGCTGGTTGGTGCTCATCATCAAAGGCACGTTGGGGCCGTAAATATCGGCATCCAGCAGGCCGGTTTTATAGCCCATTTTCGCCAGCGCTACTGCCAGATTCACGGCGACCGTGGTTTTGCCCACTCCGCCTTTGCCTGATCCGATGGCAATAATGTTGTTTACGCCGGGAAGCGGAAAAGGTCCCTGCTGCGGAGGAGCTGCGTGTGAGTGTCCGTGAGCCATGATATGAACTTGTATTATACGGGAACGCTATGGGTTACTCTTTGGCCTTCATGCGCCGTCCTACTTCCCACTTGCGAAGGTCGCGCCTGCGGCCCGCATCTTCAAAGCGGCGCATCTCTTCTTCCGTTTCCGGCACAACCGGAGGCACAGCTTTATGTTTTCCATGTATATCCACGGCAACAAACGTGAGATAAGCGGAGGCAACATGCCGTGTGGTTCCGGAAATATAATTTTCCACCCAGCATTTCACACCGACTTCCAGTGAAGTATTGAACGCGCGATTGACGGAGGACTTCAGGATCAGCAGGTCGCCAATGTGCACGGGCAGTCGGAAATCAATGTGGTCCATGGAAGCCGTGACCACATGGCTGTGCGAATGCCTGTGCGCTGCCAAAGCACCGGCAATATCAATCAGGTGCATGAGCCGGCCACCCAGCAGATTGCCCAATGGGTTGGCGTCATTCGGCAGCACAACTTCAGCCATTTGCGATTGCGATTCGCGTACCGCGCGAGGTTCCAGGCCGAGCATGGGTATGTTGTGTCCGTCATCCGCGTTCATGGCAAAAATCCTTCTTCATCAGGCATTCAGCGGGCGAGGAGCCCGCACTTAGACATTACCAGAAATGCAGCGAGGAGTGATGATTGCCGCAGGAAGAGCTACGGCTGGTAAGGTATGGCTACTCTGTTTTTCGTGGCCGGCGTTCCAGATAGACAGCCAGAAAACATTCCGCCTGGCGTTGCATACAGATATCACGCAATGTTGCTGTCCAGCCCTGGCTGACACAATCATATTCCAGCCGTCCATATTCCACTGGTTCACAGCCGCGCTCACTCACATAGTGCAGCACAATCCGGGATTGCTCGTCTCTGGCCACGGCGAAGCGGAATCCATCCGCACAACGGTGCGCCGGAATACGAGTGCAACCAGCGCCATAGCCCATGTTGCAGAAATCCCGCAACTCTTCTTCTGAAGGTATGCTTTCCTGCTCACCTGCGCGGCATGTACCGGTAAAACCAGCACCAAGCGGTAAACGCGCAGGGAATGCCCAGCCAAGGGAAACTTTCTCAATGGGATAGAAGAAAGGACAAGCCATGATCAAGCTCATGCTAGCCCGAGCCACCGGCAGAGTAAAGATGAATCTTCTGAAATTCTTCACATTGCACTCAGGTGAGTGCAAGATCTGGATTACGAAAGCATGTCGTCTGATTCGATATGTTAGATTTTCTGCATGACCGAACCCAGCCGCCTTCAAATGCTTGCGCAATTTCTTGAGCAGAATCCGAATGACGCCTTTGCCCGTTATGGGCTGGCAATGGAATATTCCAAAGCAGGAGAAACCGAGCAGGCCCTCTCAGAGTTCAACAAGCTTCTGGAGATGCATCCTGACTACACCAACGGCTACTTTATGGCTGCACAAACATTGGAACGCAATGGCCGCACTGCCGAGGCAAAGAAGATGCTGGAAAACGGCATTGAAGCCGCCCGGCGTACGGGGAACAAGCATGCATTGTCTGAGATGAGCGGGATGCTGGATGAATTGAGCAGATAGCAAATAGCAACTGGCAGTTAGCAATTAGCAACTGGCAGTTAGCAAATGGCAACCAGCCAATTCATTAACAGGGTTTTCTGAAATGTTTTTGCTAATTGCCAATTGCTAGCTGCTATTTGCCAGCTACTTCTTTGCCGCCTCCGCCATCACCTGTGAAGTCGGTTTCAGGGCTTTGCGGATGGTGCGCTCCACCAGGAATGGCGTGGTCTGATACAGCTTGATAAACAGCTTATAAAACTTTGGCACAATTACTTCTCTCTTGCGCTTGAGCAGGCCATCCAGAGTTGCTTTAGCCACAACATCCGGCGTGACAGCATATTTCACTGACGATCCCACACGCTGCGGGTTTCTGCCTTTGCTCATGTTCTTCACAAAATCTGTGGCAATATACCCCGGACACACCGTAAGGACATTGATGTTGTGGCGCTGCAGTTCCATGCGCGCCGCTTTGCCAATGGCGTTCATGGCATGCTTGGTGGCCGCATAGCCAGACATATACGGAGTGGAAATGTGACCGGACACTGACGAAATATTTACAATGTCGCCGCTTCCCTGCTTGCGCATGACAGGAATTACGGCCTGCATACAATCCACGGCGCCAAATAAATTCGTATCAAACATGCGCCGGAACTCTGCCATGTCCATATCTGCCACGGAGTCATTTAACCCGAACCCGGCATTGTTTACAAAAATATCAATGCGTCCGAATCTTTTCAGCGTTTCAGCAATAAGCGCATCAATCTGCTCACGTTTACTCACGTCACAATTCAGGCTGAACGTATTTGCGCCGCCGCCGATTCGCTGTTCCGCCTCCTTCGTCCGTTCCAGATTGCGCGCGCACAAAACCACCTTTGCGCCTTCCTGCAGAAATAATTTCGCAATCGCCTCTCCAATGCCCATGGAAGCGCCGGTGATGACAGCTACTTTGTCCTGAAGTTTCATGCCAGCTTTGTAGTTTGTAAGCACGGTTAAGTCAAGTCAGGCCGATATGAGCCGTTTTGGGCAGCCCCAAACATTGATCTCTCCTGAGTATCGTTCGCTTATGATCACCAGCTTTTAAGGCTGTTAAAATGTTCTTGTGCCTCTAATTCCGTTATTCCCGCTGGAACTTGTTCTCTTTCCCGGCGCTCCGCTTCCTCTGCATATTTTTGAGCCACGCTATAAAGAAATGATCAGTGAATGCCTGGAACAAAAAAAGCCGTTCGGCATGGTGCGCATAAAAGAGAGTTCTCTTTCGCCTGTGGGCTGCTCCGCGATTGTCATGAACGTGATCAAAAAATATGAGGATGGCAGACTGGACATTGCGGCGGAAGGTTTTCAACGTTTTGAAATCATTCAATTAAACCAGGAGCGCTCATTTCTCCAGGGTGAAATCACGTATTTTGATGATGATCCTTCCACGGTCGGCAAGGACGCCGCTGAAGAGGTGGTGAAATTACATGAACAGCTATTCGCCATACTGGGCCAGACTGTTGAAACCAATCCTGAAGCAGGGCCGCTCTCATTCCAACTGGCGCACCAGCTTCCCGTTGACCTGGATTTTAAACAGACGCTGCTTGAAATGAAATCAGAAGCAGAGAGAATTGAAACCCTTACCGAGTACTACAAAGCCACGATTCCTAAAATAGGAAAGACGCTGCAGGCACGGGAAAGAGCCAGCGGCAACGGCCACGTTCACTAAATCACACCGCGCATTTCTAACTGGATTCAGCTGCGGCGTATAATGCAGTCAGAGGCCCTTTCATGAATCTTCCCCGTACTCTGGGCGAGCTCAGGAAAAGTTCTTTCTCTGAGCAGCGATTGCGCACCCGCAAGGTAAAAGATGAACTCCGCGAAAATCTGATCTCGCGTCTGCGCAGCGGTGACACTATTTTTCCCGGCATTATTGGCTATGAAGACACGGTAGTTCCGCAATTGGTAAACGCGGTCCTTTCCCGGCATAACTTTATCCTGCTCGGCCTGCGCGGACAGGCCAAGAGCCGTATCCTTCGCGCGTTGACCTCACTGCTTGATCCACAGGTGCCATTTGTGGCTGGCTGCGAGATTCACGACAACCCATATGACCCTATCTGCAAACGCTGCCGCGAGTTGATTGCCCGCGAAGGCGACAACACGCCAATCACATATCTGACTCCGGATGAACGCTACGTGGAAAAGCTGGCGACGCCGGATGTAACCATTGCCGACCTGATTGGCGATGTGGACCCAATCAAAGCTGCACGCGGCGGGCATGACCTTTCCAGCGAAATGACAGTGCATTATGGCCTGCTGCCCCGCGCAAATCGCGGCATTTTTGCCATTAATGAGCTGCCTGACCTGGCTGGAAAAATTCAGGTTGGTCTGTTCAACATCATGCAGGAAGGCGATGTCCAGATCAAAGGCTATCCCTTGCGTCTTCCGCTAGACGTGGCGCTGGTGTTCAGCGCAAACCCTGAAGACTACACGGCACGCGGCAAGATTGTAACGCCGCTCAAAGACCGCATTGGCTCTGAGATCCGCACGCATTATCCCGGGACGCTGGAAGAAGGCATCAGCATCACCGAACAGGAAGCATGGCTCAGCCGCGATGGCCTGGAACTTTATGTACCGAAATATGTACGTGAAGTTGTGGAACGTGTGGCTTTCCTGGCACGTGAAGATAAAAAGATCGACAAGCGTTCCGGCGTGAGCCAGCGCCTGCCCATTAGCGTGCTGGAAAATGTAATCTCCAATGCTGAGCGGCGTGCCCTGCGCAGCGGCGAGAAGACGATTGTTCCGCGCATTGGCGACATATACGCAGCACTTCCCTCCATTACCGGCAAGCTTGAGCTGGAATATGAAGGCGAAATGCGTGGGGCGGATACAGTGGCCCGTGAGCTTATCCGGACTGCGGTAGCTAAGACCTATGATGTTTACTTCAAAGACCTGAACATGCAGCAGGTGGTGCAATGGTTTGAGTTGGGCGGCGAAATCAAGCTGGCCGACACGGCCAGCGCACAGGAAATCATTGAAGGCTTGAAGAACATCCAGGGGCTGACGGAAAAGCTTTCGCCAGTGGGCGTTAAGCCAAAGGAAAAACCAGAAGTTCTGGTTTCCGCAGCGGAGTTCGTGCTGGAAGGTTTGCACGCGCATCGGCGGATTGGCCGGACAGAAGAGCGCCTCTTCAGCGCGGAAAAACAACCCAAACGTCACGAACCTGCATATGAGCGAGGCGACGAAGAGCGTCCGATGCGGAATCGCAGACCGTACAACTAAATTGCCAAAACTGTCGATTGCCAAAATTGAAAATTGCTCTCCTGCGAAAATCAATTTTGGCAATTACGGCGATTTTGGCAATTCTGGCAGTTAAGGAAATGAAGTACACCAAATATTCCAAATACGTTGCCGACCTTGCCGATGAAATGAGCATGGAAGACCTGCTCAATGCACTCTCAGATTACCTGCTTGAATCAGGTTTCCAGAATGATTCCATGTATTTCCAGCAAATGGATGAGCAGTCACTCGACGCTCTACGCCAGGCCATTCAGCAGGCGCTGGAGATGGGCGACTTTCTGGATGAAGACATGCGCGAGCGCCTGGAGCAAATGCAGGCAGAAGGCAATGTGGACGAACTGATTGAGCGGCTGATCCAGCGCATGCAGCAGGAAGAACTTATTTCCGTAGACCAGCCGTTTGATCCCTCGCGCAAATCAAATGTGCCGGGACAAACCGGCGAAGCGCAGACCAATGCCCGTTTTGAAATTACGGACAAGAGCCTGGATTTTCTCGGATTCAAAACGTTGCGCGACCTTCTGGGCTCGCTTGGCCGGTCCAGCTTCGGGCGGCATGACACGCGCGATCTTGCCACTGGCATTGAGTCAAGCGGCGCATCCAAGCCCTATGAATTCGGCGAGACGCTGAACCTGGACATTACGGAAACGCTTTCCTCGGCCATCCAGCGCG
>DASRCD010000457.1:0-8683 GCA_035653315.1 Candidatus Angelobacter sp. | reverse complement strand
AATTCTGCCTTTCGCTGTTAGATGCGTAAAGGTAGCGTGTCACATTTCGCCCCGCCCGATTGAAGCGTCCAGCGAAGCTCTCTCAATCTGATTTTTAGCCGAGAATAAGTAGATTGAAGGATGAGCGCAGCAGATATGAGCCGCGAATGAATGCGAAACACGCGAATCAAAAATTTGTGATGGAAATTAATGATCCAACATTCGGCGGCTTCGTCCGGGAATAGAAGTTCTTCCCGCACACTGCAGCAAGCAATGTGCTCGCGGCTGCCAGTTCAGGTTCGCGAAGCTGACATTTCTCCCCGAACTGCTGCTAGCACCAGCCCGGGTTCAATCAAGAGATTGATTAGAAAATGTGCCACAATACATGGCAGGACAATGCGGTTCGCAAGAACATAAACCAAAGCTAAAGCCAGCCCAAGTCCTCCAGTGGCTATCATCGCACCCATGGCAGCGCGGATGCTCCCGCGAAACAATCCCCAGACGGCGTGAGCAAAACCAAAAGCAAATCCTGAGCCGATGATTTGGGTGACAACTCCCAAACCTTTGTGCTGCAGGAAATCCATGAATAATTTTCGAAAGACAATCTCTTCGCAAAATCCTGCCGCTACGGCAAGCAGGACCGCCAAAAGCTTGAGCCAGGAGAAGCGAAATAAATTTGCCTTAACCGAAGGCAGATGTAGTGAGAAATAAACAAACGCAATCGTAACCAGGCACGCCGTGCCCCAGGCCCAAAAACCAGCATCAGCAGCTTTGCCGAACCCTGCGTAACGAAGAAAACGCGCGGGATAGAGGTGCGCGCTCCAATACACCCATACACTTTCTGAGATGGCAATTCCAGCCAGGATCAATGCTGCCTTGGCTTCTCCGCCTTCGAGTGTTCCAGCCCTGGTCGCCAAGTTATTCGTTGCTCTCGTTGGGGTCCCAGGTAATGGAAGCGCCGGAGCCTTCCTGGACAGCGGAACCGGAGATGCCGGATTCAAATGCGTCGGGATCGCCGCCGGCAAGCTCAATTTTGCGCCGCTGGACTTCGCGGATTTCTTTCAAGATCGCGGACTCGGCTTCCAGATACTGATCTTCCGTAATGGAACCTTCTTCCAACTGTACCTGAAGGTGAAGCAGTTGTTCTTTAAGCGGAGCATCGTCCGTCCATTGCTCTTCGGCGACCTTAAGCAGGGTGCGCATGATGAAGTTCCAGCCCTTGAAC
This sequence comes from Candidatus Angelobacter sp., assembly GCA_035653315.1. Taxonomy (GTDB): domain Bacteria; phylum Acidobacteriota; class Terriglobia; order Terriglobales; family Acidobacteriaceae; genus Angelobacter. Next base: position 7,479 of record DASRCD010000457.1, on the reverse strand, counting down.
GGGGCAAGAAGAAGGTCGTCGATTAAAAGCATGGATACCTCAGAGTTCTTTCTGAAATCCCGAATCTGCGTTGTGCAGGTGAGGGATCATTATGGCCATGGTGCGTTCAAGCTGGCCAAAATCTCTCGTCACAATAGTCGAGATTTCAGATAAAGGCCGCAAATAAAAAGTCCTGCTATCCTTGGCCGCCGCGCTCCAGTTTCAGGCGGATGTTCACAAAGTTATAAGGCGGCCATGGACCGGTGTATTTAAAGTTCAGCCGGTCGCCAAATTTTTGCGCAACGCGATTCACGGCCGCGTCAAACTCAGTCTCGCGTGCCTTCTGGATCAGAAACGCGGCGTTCATGATCATTTTGTCGCCAATGGGCTTATTGTCGCGTGAAGCCACGCAGACGGCCCGCAGTCCGTCATAAATTTCACGCACGTAATTGGCGGCAAGTTCGGCAAGGGCTTTATCAATCATGCGGCCAAGCTGCATGCGGGCAAAATACGTGGATTGCAGGTGCTTGCGCGTGAGCTCCTGGTGGAAGCGATGGATTTCATCATGCTCGCGCTGAATCTCTTCAATAATGCGGTCACGGTCCCAGGTGACTTTCAGGCCGAATTCCAGCTTGCCGGTCATTTGCTTGAGCACGTCTTTCAGTGATGAGTAGATGCTTTTCAGTACTTCGCGAATGTCATCATCCGTGCGGAACACGGTGCCAAAGCTCATGGGGATGATGGTGTAATTCTTCATCACCGACTCAATCACATGTTCATGGGCAAGGGCATTGTCACGTGTGGGATCAAAGATGAAGACCGGCGTACGGCTGACAACAGCGGCAATATCGCCATAATGGACGGTGTAAACGTCTTCATTCACGCCGCCTATGCCGCTTCTGCCAAAAGTAACAGGAGCGCGCGATTCAATCACGCCATACACATAGCGGCCTTCCTGTTGCTGCCCGCGGATGGCACTCTCAGTTTTTGCGCTCGCCTGAGGAGTAACCATGTCCAGGACTGCGGTGGCTGGTTCGGCTTTAGTCGCCGCCTTGCGGACCGGGGTTGTCTTTTTCCCCGCTTTCTTGCTTGGGCTCATTGTCTCTCCTCAGCATGCTGGAGGTGGTCGCCAGAAATTCCTCAATCTCAATGGGCTTGAACATGATGCCGATGCCCTGGCCGGCGGCTTCATCCGCTGTTTCTTTTGTAGCATAGCCCGTCAGCAAGGCTGCGGGAACGGTTGCATCATTTTTTCTTGCCGCTGAGATGACTTCAAATCCAGTATGCTGCTCTTCCAGTGAGTAATCGCATAAAACCACATCAAAAAGCTGTTGATCCACCGCGGCAATGGCTTCTCTGGTGCTGCGGCAGGCGGTCACTAAATATCCCTGCTGCTCAAGAATAAGCTTGTAGGTGAGAAGCACTGAAGCTTCGTCATCCACCACCAGCACGCGGTATTTTCCGTCGGTCGTCACAATTTTACGACTGGTACGTCAATCTTGAAAACTGTGCCCTTGCCCAGAGAACTTTTTACTGAAAGCTTGCCACCGTGGTTTTGAATAATACCTTTAACAATCCAGAGACCCAAGCCTGTTCCTTTTTCGCCTTTGGTGGTCACAAATGGCTCAAAAATTGAGCGCAGCATTTCCTGCGGAATGCCCGTGCCTGTATCGGCAATCAGGATGCGCACCCAGCCATGCAGATCGTCGTGTCCGGGAATATGGCGGGTGCGGATGTGCAACTTGCCGCCATGCGGCATGGCGTCTTTGGCATTGATCACCAGATTGGAAAGCACCTGGCGAATCTGGTCGGCCGCAATCACGGCGTCGGGCAGGACTTGCAAATCTGAGATCACCTCAACATTGGCGCGCTGGAGTTGGCGATTCAGCAGCAGTAGCGTGTCTTCAATAATGGTGTTTACGTTGACCGGCTTGACCTGCTCAGTGTTGCGATACAGGCCGAGCATCTGCCGCACAATGCGCGCTACGCGCTCCGTTTCCGACTTTAGAATGTTGTAAACAGGAATGGCATTTTCCGGAACAGCGCCCGCCAAAAGATAAATTGCATTCTTAATGGCCTCCATGGGGTTATTCACCTCATGGGCAATAGTGGCGGCCAAACGGCCCGTAGCCGCGAATTTTTCAATTTCCAGCATGCGCCGCTCAACTTTGAGCTGCTCAACCCTGCGTAACGCGGTCAAATCACGGAGCACGGTAACGGTGTAAGAGACCTGGCCTTTTTCGTCAAAGATCTTGCCGGAGCGGGCGTCATATTCAATCTCCTGTTTAAGGGCAGGATTATAGAGACGCAATGGCGCCATTTCACGCTCAGCAAAAGAGAACGTGAAATTATCAATGTAGGTGCCGAAGGTAGTCTCGTTCTTGAACTGGACGGCATCACGGTTCACTTCAGTATTCGCGCCAAAAAGCTCCTGCGCAAGCGGATCAAGCAGGACGATTTTCGCGCGGCTATCGCACACCACAATGGGATCGCCTACGTTTTCAATGATCAGGTTAAGGCGGTCGCGGTCCTGGCGGACAACCTCTTCCGCTTCGCTCAGCTTTTCATAATTAAGGCGCAATTCCTGGTCAGCGCGGCGAAGATCGGTCACATCGCGCATTACGGTCACGGTGCCAAGCTGGATACCGTCCGGACCAAACGTAGGCGCGGAGACCGCTTCAAACAGCATTTCCTCGCCTTCTATGGCATCCACCAGCGTGAGGTCGCGATGCGAGTCACTGCCGGAGACGAGCATGGAAGAAAGCGCGGCGGAGAAAAGCAGGTTGTTAAATTCCACGGCGCGGACAAGCCCCTCTGTCATCTCGTCAGGCACGCGGAAAAAACGCTCGGCTGCCTTGTTCTGCATGATCACGCGATGCTGCGTGTCCGTGAGGATGACCGGATCGGCCATGCTCTGCATTACGGTGCCCATCTGCGCAATCGTGATTTCCATGTCACGCATGCGGTTGTAATAATGCTCAACCTTGAAAAGGCGTGAGAGATAACGGTTGGCAAGATCTATTAGCTCGCCATATTCGGCAACATTTTGTTCCGTGTAATTCTTGGGCAGCTCAACAATCACGGCCGCCGTATAAGCGCGCATTTCACAGGTGGAGCAGACCTGGTCTTCCAGGCGAATGCGTTTTTCCCGGCGAAAATTCTGCACGGCAAGACAACTGCCGGTACGGATGCGGTCCGCTTCCCAGCAGAGATTGCGGTTGGAATAAAGAATCGGATGAATATAAACAGGGCGGTTATGCAGACTGGACCGGGGAAGAACTTCAGGCTTGGCGGACTGTATGACCGAAATCAGGGGGTTCTCGGACATCCAGAGAGCAGCGGTGAATTTTTCCATTTGCTGGCGCGGCCACTTGAGCGCGGCTGCGGGAGTAACTTCGCCGCTGTCGAAATTCACATCAACCACAAGCGCGCGCGCGCTACCCAGGGCAATGATCTCTTCCAGCAATAAGGGAAAGATTTCCTCAGAGCGCTCCGCTTGAAGAAGACGGAGTGCTGCTGGACGACGCGGTTGAACGCCTCGCCGTCCATTGACCCGATCGGGCTGAACCCGGATTTCGGCCGTAGCCATTCTAGACCCCAAGACTCAGCTTACCGGCGCCGACGAGCTGGCCGCGGTTTGACCTCCACCAATTCTTCTTCTTCTGCTTCGCCTTCCGCCAGTGTCGGCCTGGAAACCAGACCCGTAAGACCAACGGCATCCGCGTATTTCAGATAAGTATCGATAGAAGCCACGACAACGCGCGCTTCAACAGTGATCAGGTCTATACCGACTAATGAGATGCGGACCCAGGCATCAATGACGATTCCTTTGTCGAGTACTCGATCGAGTACGTCGATTAGACTTGATCCGCCAGATACTCTCTCTACGGCCATCGAGGGCCTCCTTCATCAGAATCTATCTATCACTTCCCCCGTTTTGCACGGGTGGATGTTTTACTTCGTCCAGAGGTCTGGGACGCCGGCGGGGCGCCCGGAAGCTGGGTTCTACGGAACTCGGTGTCTGGTGAAGTGGTTAGATTAGGATCGAACTTCCACCAGTTGAGCCCAATTTGCTCTGCTTTATCTACAGAACAGACGAGCAAACGGATGCGGATCGTCAACAACTCGACATTTGCCAGCGAAATACGAATATCACCCGCAATTACGAGTCCTTTATCGAGTACCCGGTCAAGGATATCGAGCAGATTCGCTGTTCCGGAAACAGTAGGAACTCTTTGCATAGTATCTCAGGAAAGTACAGAAGAGATCATGGGGAACGGTGAAGTCCGCGCACCCCAGTCACCGCATCCTACCGAGCCCCAATACAAACTGTCAACTTTACAGCGCACTTCCATCTGTCAGCTTCCAAGGATTCCGGAAGGGAGAGAGCTGACGTATCACTTTCAGATGCTGGCTTTTCCCTCTGAGTTGCCAGAGCTGCTCATGTCTTGTTACGACCTATAATCGCCCCGCCCAAAAATCATGGGTATTTTTTGCTTCTCTAATAATTCTATTGCCCGGTTTTATTTATCCAGCAGGTTCCCCAGAGGCCCCAATTCCAGATTAAGGTCTTCCGGCCTCAGGCCAAAAGCCACCGCAATCTCATTGACCTTTGCCTCAAGCCGCATCAGAGCCTGCCCCATTTCCTCCACTTTCGCATCTCCCAGCGAACCGCCTTCCATCCGGCGGATGGCCTGCCGTTCCAGCAATCGTCGCAACAATTCAATCAAGCTCAGCACCAGGCGCGCCAGCCCTTGCTCAATGTTTTCTGGCGAGCAATCAATCCGATTGATAGCGCCTTCACCCACCGCCTTCAACTCGCGGTTCATTTCCTCGACAGCCGCCGCAATTTCTTCCGGAGTGATCTTTCGCAGTTCGGTCATGGCGTTCCTGCCAGTTGTGGCGCTTTTACGGGCTCGCTTAAAAATTCTGCCGCCGGCCACGGGCCGCTTATCCTTTGCGAGAGTTCTGCCGGAACAATCACTGACTTTATCTCCGCCCGAAACACTTTTTCCTTGCCTCGCTCCACCAAGACAAACATTCTTCTTCCATTTTTCGAATCGCGCACCCGCAGCTCGCTGCTCAGCCCGCCTATCGCGTCGCGAATGCTTTGCTCGTGCTGCTCCATTCTTCGCAATAATCCGGCCTTGCGCTCCAGGTACATCTTTCCTGGGCTGCTGCTTTCCCGTGGCGCTGATTCCCGCGCGGGATAAACGACACACTCCATCTGCACAAAATTTTTCAACCGCTCTAAATCCGCAAGAAAACGCAAAGCGTTTTCCTCGACAAACGTCCTCAATGACCGTTCATCATCAAACACTGAGAGCAATCGAAACGGAACCACCGCGCTCTGTTGAAAAATGTGCTGGATTACATGATGAAATTCGACCGCATTTTTCTGCATATCGGCCGGAGCAAAAGGCCATTCCACCTGCGACCACAACAGCGCCAGGCCATCCTGCACAATCATCTGCACCGGCGCAGTATTCACGCCTGTCTGTGGCAATGAGATTTCAGGGCCATGCTGGAACGCACAGTAGGCTAGTGCGCGTTTCACTCCAGCCCTCGCTTCTTTTCGCTGATTTGTACGTTCCGCAGCGCTGTCTCAATTGAAGTCAGCACCACATTCAGCCCCAGATACACCAGGTCCACTCCCGCGAGTGAGATCACGAGTGAACCATGGATCACCACGCCTGAATTTAAGACGTGGTCAAGAATTTCCAGCAGCGAAACCTCATCTTCGCCGCTTCCGGCCAGTTCTACGGGTTCAAAATCAGTCGGCATCTTTTAGACAAACGAATAGGGCGGCCATGGCCCATTTATTTCGATGCGCCGCCGCCCGTCCCATTGCTGCACAAAATCGCCCAGCACACGCTCCCATTGCTTGCGCTGGTTCCTGGGTACCAGAAATGTTGCCTGCCACAAAAGGTTGGGCTGCGTGCCGCTCACCTTGCCGCTCGGCGCTGTATCCGTGGCAATCTTCTCCAGCGCCGCCGCCAACTCCCGCAGTTCAGGATCATTGCGGTCTGGGCGCTTTTTGATCTGCGCCGCTTTCTGCTGCAAATACTCTTTTCCAGACCGCGCTTCCGTCACCGCGACGGCCCGCGCCGTGGTCTCGGCAAAAACTTTTACGCCCCACTCATCGGCGTCCGTAATGCGCTCAAAAACTTTTTCCAGCGATGCGGCCTTGCTCAACACATCTTTTACCAGCGCAGGTTCGCCGGAAAAAACTGTGCCGAACCTCGCCGGAACAATCGTCGCCAGCCCGGCAACTTCTCCCACCACTTGCTGATGGCGAACGCTATGCAGTGCCAGCCAATCCAGGTTTTCCATGTTGCGCTCCACGGCCTGGGCAAAGCTGGCATGGTCCACTTCAGACACCCAACAGATAAAATCGCCGCACTCAAGCGGCTTTACCTCATGCACGCCATCAATTCCGGGGCTGGTGACCCTGGTTTTCTTGCCTGCCTTTGCAGCACGCGAGATCCCATAAAGATACAGCGCGCCCTGCGGCTCTATTTTTTTGTTTGGGTTCGCCATTGTTTGCCGATAAACAGCTCGTCGATAAATAGTTCGCCGGTAAATTTCTTCAGTGCTGCCGCACCGGCAATTTCCCTGGGAAATTCCGGCACCAGGTACGTTCGATACTCTCCATATTTCTTCTGCAACGATTGCAGGATTGCCATTTGCCACTGCTGCGCGCGCTGGCAGCGCTTGCAGCCTCGCTCTACCCTGGTCTGCACGCGATTTACAAACACCGCGCTCACCGCGATTCCCAGCTCTTTCATGGCTGCAAGCAAACGTTGTGTCTGGCGGTCAGGCACTGGCTCCGCCAGCATCACGGCCCATGCACGGCTCTGCTTCGCATCGCGCATGATTTCCAGCAGTTTTCTCACGCGCTGCCCCAGGCTGGCCAGTTCAACCGCAACGTCCTGTGCGAGAGTTAGTGTACGGTGCGCTGCCAGGCTTTTCAACAAAAGCCGAGACCACAGCAAAATTCGTTCCGGCATCCGCAGCAACTCCAGGGCGTGGCCCGTGGGCGCCATGTCAATGAAAACGCTTCCCGGTTTTTGCTCCAGCAGGTCCAGGATTCGAAAAATGGCGAACAACTCATCCACCCCCGGAGGCACAATATCCATGAGCGCCGCGAATACCTCTTTTTCAAACGTAAGATCAACGTGCAGCCCGCCCGATTCACTGCTCAGCCCGGCATGCAACTGCTGCTTCATTCTTGCGGCCCAGCGGCGAAACTCTGAGACTGCATCCATCTCCATCGCGCTAAAATCCGGATCGCCTAGAACTTGACCCGGACGGTCGCCAATTTCTGTTTGAAAAACATCGTCCAGAGATGGCGCAGGATCAGTGGAACAAACAGTGACGCCCGCGTGGGAGTTTGTACTCCGGGTATGGAACGCCAATGCGGCTGTGGTGGTGGTTTTGCCCACGCCGCCTTTGCCCAGCGTAAAGGACAACCTTGTTTCCGCCTGCGGCCAGGTTGTT
>DASRCD010000456.1:0-4316 GCA_035653315.1 Candidatus Angelobacter sp. | reverse complement strand
AGAGTGTCCTCCGATCCCAGGTACAACTGCTTTGCGCCCACAAATGATGCGCCCGTAAAATTGACAGAAAAATTTACCTGTACCGTGTTACCACTCACCGTAGCAGAAGAGCCGGCGGCAAAGACCGTACACTGCGAGTTTGAAAGATAACTCGAACTGCCTGCGGTGATCGGCCCCTGGTAGGACCCGCCGCCATCAATTACCTGCCAGATATTGTTAGTCGCAACGTCATATTGGAAAATACATTCATTTGCCGACCAACCCGAGCCGACTCCAGGCACCACATTCGACATAATGTATAAATCGGCTTCAGCGATTCTGGCTCCGCCGTTTGGATCGTAATAGGTGGCTGCAAAGGTCTGCGTGGTGCCACTACCGGAAGTGGGCCAGAGCATCAGAGGAGATGCTGTCGCAGTGACCGAATAACTCCCAAACTGCTGTTGATAATTCGTGCTCCAGCTTCCACGCGCATCTTCCGACTCAAGATAAAGCTGCTTCCCGCCAACAAAAGCCGCAGTGAACGTGACTAAAAATTTCGTTGTGACCGTAGTGCCGGAAATCTGAGCGGATGAGCCCGCAGCCATCACAGTACATTGCGAGTTACTCAGGGTGGAAGAAGTACCGGCCGTGATTGGTCCGGACCAGGCTCCTCCGGCGTCAGGAACAAGCCAGATAGCATTGGTGCTGATATCGTACCGGAGCAAACACTCGTGAGCAGACCATCCCGCGGTTCCTGGCACTACGTTGGACATTATATTTAGAACACCCTCTGCTATATCCCCGCCGCCATTAGGATCAGTATATGTAGCAGTGAAGAGCTGCGCCGACCCGCTTCCGGAATTAGGCGTCACGCTCGAGGGAAATGCTGCCTGGGCACGCAACATGGGCGTAACCAGCAGGAGTGTGCCCCAGAAAATCAACTGATATGGTTTTAGACAAGACCAAACATGCTTCACGAGCGTTCCACGTTCCATAAAATGCGCTCCTTACTCCGGTCGCATTCTCACATGAGCTCGCAATGTTGGAACATGAAAAAATCAAAAATTCAAGCGGGCTGATTCAAAATGGAATTCCAAAATGGAAAGACACCTTTGCAGGAAGCGTGAGGTGAATAATTGCAGATGATTGTCCGCACACTCCAGCGGAGATGTTTGAGCATTTTCATCTTTATTGCATCAGCTTTATATCTGCAGCGGGAGTGCCGGATGAGATCGTGACAACGAGGCGACACGAGGTGAGCGACAAAGCCGGTGCATATGAGCAGAAAAATTATCAACTCAAAGATATTCATTCGGCCCCACTATAGGAATACGGGATTTTTCATTTGCCAGCACTTAATTCCTTCGCTCCCCGGCCTGGCCCTGGCCTTACTAATTTTCCACTGCTAACGTTGAGATGAATCGATGTCTCTCCGCAGTGATTGCACAAATACCAATCGTATGGCACGTCCCCACAATAATGATTCATTCCTTGCAAAATGACGTCGCGACTTTTGCAATGCGGGCACCGGAAGTGAAATTTCAAGTACAAGTCATGTAATGCCGAGATGGACGGTTTCAAGAAAAAATATAAGGCGTAATAAACAAGAGCCCCACTCCATAGAACCACTTTGTTCAAAGGGGTAAGCGTCAGTGCGAGCAAGAGCAGCAGGATCGGAATAACGATTTTCGCGTCGTCCTTATCAAACTCAAATTTCCACTGCAACAGCTCCATTTTCATGCTGGGGATAAGCATACCTTGAAAATTTCTGCCGGCGTGATTTGATTTAAGGAAAAGGTCGCAGTGGTGGTTATGGATGGAGTTGCGCGATCCTTGATATGTTCTGAAAAGAAGACCAGTATTTAGAGAAGATGGGAGGGAATAGGGATCCCTCTCTGCGCTCGGGATTTAGAAAAGATGGTGGAGGCGGTGGGAGTTGAACATATCGACCTCACTGATTCGACGTAAGTTATTGAAAAATCGTTACGCATAAAACGCTCAAAACGCCAAAAACGCGGCATCGAGGTACATAATAGGTACAATGATTCTTGCAGTTTATGACTTGCCTCCTCTTGCTTTAATCTCCTCGTGCTTTAACTTGTGAGCAAGGGCAAACACCTGCGAAAGCAGGTTTCGCAACTTTTCATTGGCTGCCTCAACTTCGGCCTCATGCACTTGATGGCGGTTCATCGGGTGTATGACCAAATCGTTAATGCTGCCCATACCTCCAAACGCCAACAACGCGTGTTCCACTCCGTAAAAATCCAGTAGGTGGACACGCTGGCTGTCTTGCGCAAACCACTTCGCCCAGCTTTCCTCTCCAACTTCCACAAGAAAATTCGACAACATTTGCAAGAGGTTAGCTAATTCTTCAATTTCGGATCGCTTCTTGAAAAAGTCGAACATAAGAATACCGTTGTGGGAATGGACATAATACTATGGCGACCTACATGGGGGTTGAAAATACGTAGAAAAAGCTGGTGAGTCGGCTAGAATCCCCGCATGACCACCGAAGAAAAAATCCCCGAACTCGCAAAGAATCTTACCCTCACTTTCGACGACATCGCCGAGCGGCTCAATATGACCACGCATGAAGTTTAGCGCCGTGATCTGCGATTATTGCGACCCGAGGTGCTTGAATCTGCACGTCGCTAAATGCCTCCGATAAGGAATCAACATTCAGTTTTCAAGCCTCCTATCTCGAACCGTAGCATTTCCACGGCAGACCACAAGAAGGCCAGAAACGCACAAAACGCACCTCTCGCAAGGCGAGGGGGTACATAATGGGAACGCATAATTTTTCGCGCTAAATTGTTGAAAAGGGAAGTGAAAAGAATGGTGGAGGCGGTGGGAGTTGAACCCACGTCCGAAAACGTCACTGGTCAAGAGCCTACATACTTAGTCCAGTTCACCCGACGGGAATTACCCCGCCAGATTCGCGTGTTGCGCTTAGAACGGACAAGAAACGCAAAACGCTAGCCCGTTTGTCTCGTTCTCCCGCCCTGGCTTAGCAAAGAGAACCAGCCCACTGTGTGACGCCCTGGCACAGCCCGTGGACGAAGCCGTGTAGAGCGGCTACTTATTTAATTAAGCAGCGTATGCAAACTGGTTAGAGTTGGCAATTATTGTTTTTGCACCACTTACGGGGGAATGCGCCCCGGTATGCCTCCTGGCCGCAAGCATTTCCGTCGAAGCCGTGACGCCCCCATTTGCTGGGCCATCTCCATAAAAGCGGAAATGGGCTATACGAAAAAGGACTTGTGCCAGTCCTTGTTTTTCAAAGATCGGTTTTCAAGAGCAGAAGCTCAAAAGCTACCCACTACCTTAGCAGATAGCGGCAACTCGTCAATACACTTGGATGAAGAAAGCGGCCTGTGTGATTCAGGTGTATTCGTTGAATCCGCCCATATTCTGGTCTTCATTTACAATCGGTTAGACATTCAGTTGGGTACTTCGGGTCATATTTTCTGCAACCAGATCAGCCCGTGTGCGTCCAATGATCTTATGCAGCTTGTGGAGAGCCAAATTTTGGAACCCAAGTGTCTCCCGTTCTCAAGCATTCCCCATACTTCAGCGCTTTTCAGTGACTTTCTCCACGATTTCAGCAAGGTAAAACAGTTTTATGCCCGTCCACCCCTGAGCGGGGACTGGTGGGCTGACGAGATTCAAAAAATTCAGTATCCCGAGGACCGGCGCAATGCCGTAGCTGCCATTCTGGAGCGCCAGAACCGTGAGTTCGGCAGCGATGAAACTACGTTCGCCAACATCCAGCGCCTGCGCAAGGCCGCGCCAGTGGTGGTTACGGGGCAGCAGGTGGGCTTGTTCGGTGGACCGCTGTTTGTGATTTTAAAAGCGCTCACCGCGGTAAAGCTGGCAGAAAAAGCCGGAGCCGTCCCTGTGTTCTGGCTGGCCACGGAAGACCATGATCTGGAAGAGGTCAACTCCGTCAGCCTTCCAGCCGGTGACCATTTGCAAAAATTTACGGTCAATGTGCCACACACAGAAGGCGCGCCTGTGGGCAATATTGCGTTTACCGAGGAGATCACTGCCGCCGTGGCGCAGGTGGAAGAAATTTTTGGCAAGTCAGAAGTCAGCGAACTTCTTGCGGCCAGCTATCGCAAGGATGAGACGTTTGGCACGGCTTTTGGAAAATTTTATGCGCGGATCTTTGCCGGCTTTGGCATCATTCTGCTGAATCCTCTTGATCCCGAATTGCACCGCATTGCCCAACCGGTTTACCGGGAAGCGTTGAAAAAGTCGGCGGAGATCAACCAGGCATTGCAAAAGAGAAATAGCGAGCTGGAATCTGCCGGTTATCACGCGCAAGTCAAAATAAC
>DASRCD010000455.1:0-4960 GCA_035653315.1 Candidatus Angelobacter sp. | reverse complement strand
AGACCTATATTTTTCATTTACATAAAGGCATTCACTTTCACGATGGCCGCTCGCTGACCTCCCGTGATGTGAAGTGGACGCTCGATACCATTCGCGATGGCTCGCTTACCACGCTGAAAACTACAACCTACAAGCTGGTTTCCAGCGTGGAGACACCGGACGATTCTACGGTAGTGGTGCATCTTTCCGAGCCTGATGTGACCCTGCTCTATAACCTCTCAGATGGCGCATTTGGAATTGTTCCCTACGGCAGCAACAAGGGATTGAACCGTCTTCCCATAGGCTCCGGGCCATTTCGCTTTGTGTCCCAGGAGCCTGACAGCAATGTGGTGCTCGAGCGCAATGACAATTACTGGAGCGAACATGCAAAGGTGGAGCGCGTGCGGCTGATGGTTGTACCGGACGAGACCACGCGCGCTCTGGAGCTACGCAAAGGCAGTGCTGATATCTCTCCCAGCGGATCACTTAGCGCGGACACAATAGGAACACTGCGCCGCGATCCTAAGTTGGTGGTTGAACAGCAGCCCGGCACAGTTCTGGCTTACCTGACGTTTAACTTGCGCGATCCGATCCTGAAAGACCTCCGTGTACGGCAAGCATTGGCGCATGCCATTGATCGCGGAGTAATGCTGCATTATCTGTTCGGCAATGCCGGGCGGCTGGCGGAAAGCGTTCTTCCACCGCAGCATTGGGCTTACAACAGCGATGTGGCCCATTATGCCTATGATCCTGAGCAGGCCAATGCCATGCTGGACGCGGCCGGATATAAGCGCGATAAAGATGGAATTCGGTTCCATCTGGTAATGAAAACTTCCACAGAAAGCACGACGCGCGTGCTGGCCGCAGTGCTGCAACAACAATTGCGGCAGGTGGGAATTGCCCTGGACATCCGCAGTTTTGAGTTTGCCACGTTTTATTCTGACGTCCAGAAAGGATCTTTTCAGCTTTATTCACTGCGGTGGATTGGCGGAAACGAGGACCCGGACATTTTCTATTATGCCTTCCACTCCTCCAGCTTCCCGCCCAAACATGCAAACCGCGGATACTACGTGAATCCTGAAGTTGACCGCCTGATTGAAGCCGGGCGCAGCACCGTGGACCAGGAGAAGCGCAAAACCGCCTATGCCGAGGTGCAGCAAATCCTGGCGCGCGACCTGCCTTATATCAATCTCTGGTACTTCGATAACGTGGTGGTGCACTCCACGCGGGTAAAGAACCTGCACATACAGCCGGCGGGAAATTACGATTTTTTGACCAGCGTGGAACTCCAATAACGCCGTTGATGCTAGCATCAAAATAGAACGCTTATGCAGATCCTTTTTATCGGCGACATCTTTGGCAGCGCTGGACGCAAGATTTTCCGCGACCATATTGGCCACGTAATTGAAACCAACAAAGTTGACCTGGTGATTGCTAATGCCGAAAACTCAGCCGGCGGATTTGGGCTCACGCCTGCCATCGCCGATGAATTGTTTGATCTGGGCTGTCATGTGCTGACCACCGGCAACCACGTCTGGGACAAGCGCGAGATCGTGGATTATTTCAACTCCGCGAATGGCGATCCGAATAGCCGCGCAAGGAAGGTGTTGCGACCCGCGAATTTTGCTGAAGGCGTTCCTGGTGTGGGTTTTTATGAAGGGAGCACACCACAGGGACAAAGCTTTGCCGTAATCAACCTGCAAGGCCGGGTTTTCATGCATGATACTGACGACCCCTTCCGCAAAGCGGACGCGCTGCTGGCCAAGATTAAGAGCAAAGTGGTGGTCGTGGATTTTCATGCCGAAGCCACGTCAGAGAAGATCGCGCTGGGCTGGTATCTGGATGGCCGCGTTACCGCCGTTTTAGGCACGCACACGCACGTGCCCACCGCAGATACTCGCGTGCTGCCTAATGGAACGGCTTACCAGACGGATGTTGGCATGACAGGGCCTTATGACAGCGTCATCGGTGTAATGAAAGAACAGGTGCTGCAAAGGTTTTTGACCGGTCTGCCGGGAAGGTTTGAGGCCGCAAAAGGCGATCCACGCTTTTGCGCCGTGTTGATCGGCTGCGACGCAGCAACTGGCCGGGCGCATTCCGTGCAACGGCTGATGTTAGGAGAATAATCCTTCCTGCAACAAAAAAGCAGCCCCGCATGGGAGCTGCTTTTTTATTGGTTCAGATTCAGGTTATGACTTCTTGGTAGTTTTCTTCTTGGCTACGCCTTTTTTGGCTGGAGTTTTGGCCGTGGGCTTGGCTCCAGGCAATTCGCCTTTTTCCATAGTGAACATGAACGGCTTGGGCGTGTAGTTGGTGAAGACGCCTACTATATCGATCATAGAGCCCGGCGCTGGCGGCTTGGTAACGGGCTTTTCCAGTACCAAGTGGACATCAGCCTGGTTCTTGCCCTGATTATCTTCAGTAAGCGCGGCATCCACTGAATCGGTGGTTGCCGAGATCACCTTCACCTGAGGCATCTTAATTTTTACTTCATTGCCTTTGGCGTCTTTTTGCTTGGCTTGAATGGCGTCCCAGACCTTGTCGGCGGCTTCCTTGCCCTTGGGAGCGCAATCACGCTGGGCAAGAATGAATTCCCAGTCAGCTACGGAAAGCGTGGAGACATCATTCTTAGCGGCGGCATCTGCGGCAATATCACAATCGGTTGGCTTGGGAGCAATGGCGAAGTCAGCCGGGATTGCATTCTGTGTGGCAGCAGCGGCTACAATCTGGTCCCAGCCGTCTTCCGTGCCGTGGTAGCGCTTGTACATGCCCTTGCCCCAGTTATTGATGGCAGTCGCGGCATTGGCATTTTTCTGAGCATTGGCCAGATTAATTGCCTTGGCGATATACCAAAAGCCCTTAATGTCCTGGGGATTGGCTGACAGCATGGAAAAACCGATCTGGTAGGTGTCTTCCATGTTGTTGGGATCATTTTTGAGGGCATTCTCATAATGCGTGAGGGCGCCGGCATAATCTTTATTGTTAAGGGCGCACAAGCCGGAGGTTTCTTCAAAAATGCTCTGCATTTGCGGCTTCTGCTTCTCGTAATCGGCTTCTTCCACGCCTTCAGGCTTTTGCCAGCTGGGCAGAGCGGCGCTGCCTTTTTGCGCGTAGCCGCAAGCTTCTGCCAGGGTAGCCGGGTTATTTTGCGACTGGGCCTTCACGCGCGTGAGATAAGTTAAAATTGCCAATGCGCGAACGTCATTCGGTTCAATCTGCAGAATCTTTCGGGCCTGTTCTTCCACCTTAGGCTGGTTCTGGGCCTGCTGATAGGCCCCCATGGCCTGCTGCAATGCATCGACCTTAACGATGCTGTTGGGATACTGGGCGACAAACGCTTCCATGGCCGCGCCCTTAGCCGCTGGGTCGGTGGTGTTCAACGCCGCCATATAAGCGTTGTACTCAGCCGGGTCCTTGATCACTTTTTGGCTGGTGGGGGTGTTGGCTTGCTGGTTGCCTGCGGCAGATTGTTGCCCGGCAGGTTGTTGCGCAGCAGGTTGCTGTGCCGGCTGTTGCGAAGGTGAACTTCCCTGACTCCAGGCTGCTGTGGTTAGCGCAAGCACAAATGTGACAAGCACTTTTCTCATTGCGTTTTGCTCCTTCAATCCTTCTCTCGCCAGATTTTTTGGCCCGATGCTCGCAACGCAATACCCGTTCGGGCCGGTCTTCCCCGCTAAATACTTAGAGTCACGGATTATAAAAGACGGACCCCACATTTACGCAAGCCACACATCATAATGGCCAGTTTACTGGTGTGATGCAAAGTTGCTGATGATAGTTACCTGCTGTGGCCTTCCACCTGCCCATAAATACCCGCGATTCAGCGATTTCCGAAAGGTTATGGCATCGCCATGCGGTTCGCACCCTTCCTTGCCCTGCAGTCATGCACCGGAACCGCGACAAGATGAACCCATGACCGGTTTTAACCTGAATTTCACGAACGCACTGCTATGCAATTAGACACCGTTGCGGACAAATCGTTCCAGCCGTTCGTTAGATAATAAGAACCAGGACTTATACGACTACCGGAGCGAAAGAGCCGAAAATGGACAAATTATTCAATGGGAAGATAGCGCTGGTTACAGGCAGCGGACGCGGCATTGGGGCCGCCATTGCGGGAAAACTGGGGGAGCTTGGCGCTACAGTGGTGGTTTGCGGGCGCACTTTGGCCCGTCTGCAACATACCGCCGGACAGATCAGGTCTGCCGGAGGGCAGGCTGAGCCAATCGCCTGCGATGTGGCGGACTGGCATTCCGTGGCCGCTTTGGCCGAACGCATGAAGAGTTTTGGACGGCTGGATATTCTGGTGAACAATGCAGGAGTAGGCGTACAAAACGGTCCCTTGCATACCTTGCCCCCGGAAAAGTGGGACACGGTCTTGAACACCAATTTGCGCGGAGTGTTTTATATGATCCGGGCCTTTGCTCCGGTCATGATTTCCAGCGGGGGTGGCGATATTGTGAATATCTCATCGCTGGCGGGCAAAAATCCGCTTCCGAATGGCGCGGCTTATTCCGCCTCAAAATGGGGACTGAATGGATTGAGCTACTCCGTGGCAGAGGAACTGCGTGGGCATAACATTCGCGTAAGCGTGATATGTCCGGGCTCGACACATACGGAGTTTTCGCCACATGAAGGCAAGAGTACGGATTCAATGCTTGCGCCGGAAGATATTGCCCATGCCGTAGCCATGCTGGTGACGTCTAGAAAGCAGGCCTTTATAAGTGAGATCAATATCAGGCCGACTAGGAAGAGCTAAAACATCGCCGTGATCGCCGACATCGGGAAGAGATATTCACCGCTAAGGACGCAGAGCCCAATCGAGAATTGGGGTTCAGGAAGTACCAGAATGTTGTTTCAAAATCGGACAGCCATCAATGGCTAACCCGATGATCTTTTATTGTTCCCTTTGCGTCCGTTGCGATCTTTGCGGTGAACCGATCACCAGATCACGGCGATTCCTAAGCTCTTTTTTCTTCCG
>DASRCD010000454.1:0-5477 GCA_035653315.1 Candidatus Angelobacter sp. | reverse complement strand
TGCGGAGGGCGATGAAAAACGTTTGGCATAGCGGCTATATTGCCATTCCCGTATTACCATGGCTCGAATTACTGCCGAAAAGCGAGAAAGATCAGCATAGCCCAAAATGCCTCCGAGCTTACGACTTACTGCAACTGATGCGGTATTACGCCAGCAATTCCTCGATTTAAAGACACGCGATGATGTCGCTGCATTGCTTGATGTTTCATCGCGGGAGCTTCGATTCTATCTATATAAAGGAAAAAGCTATAACGTATTTTCTATTCCTAAGCGCGCTGGTGGTACAAGGCTAATTTATAGTCCAGCCAATGCATTAAAAATCATTCAAAAAAAACTCAACCAGGTGCTCCACGCCGTATATAAGTCGCGCTCTCCAGTTCATGGCTTTGTAAGAAAACGAAGTATCAAATCAAACGCAAAGCGCCATCTAGATGCTGAATGGTTGTTAAATTTTGATCTTGCAGATTTCTTTCCAAGCATTCACTTTGGTCGTGTCAGGGGGCTTTTCTCTCAAAAGCCCTACAGTTTGCCAGTAGAAGCTGCACAAGCATTGGCTCAAATCTGTTGCTACGAAAAGGCCCTTCCGGCCGGAGCTCCAACCTCCCCGATGATCGCAAATCTTGTTTGTGCACAGCTGGATGCTCAGATAAAAGGTCTCGCGAAGCAATACGGCTGTATTTACACACGGTATGCAGATGATATTACTATCTCAACCAGGACCCCTCGACTCGCGCCACAGATAGCATTTCGCGATCCGGTAGCGAAACGCTGGCAAATCGGCGATGAGCTCAAAAACATTGTGGCTTCAAACCTCTTTTCCATCAATGAAAAGAAAACACATGTTCGTCCTAAGAGTTCTCGTCAGGAAGTTACAGGTATTCGAATTAATGAAGGGCTGAATGTGTCACGCAATTTAGTGAGGCAGGTTAGAGCAATGCTTCATGCGTGGGAGACCTACGGCGAGAATGCTGCAAATACCGAATTTCTTGCAAAGTACAATAAACAGCGCAATCCAAAACGTACGCCAGAATTCCGTGCGGTCTTAAGAGGCAAGCTTGAATTTATTGGCTTTGTGAAAGGGCGTGATAATGACATTTACGTGAGACTTCTTAACCGCTTCTTATTTCTGGATGATTTGTTGGCCGCCAAACCAATTTTAATAACCCACAAAGCGGGCGATGAAGCCATTAAACAGGCAGTTTGGCTCCTGATGAGCGAAAACGAAGAACAACAAGGAACTGCATTTGCTGTGGAAGGAGGCTTTCTCTTGACAGCTTGGCATTGTGTTGAACGAGAAATGTGGGTTAGTCGTCCATGGCTCGACAATAAAAAATATAAAGTTACTGTTACTAAAAAAGATGAAATCCGAGATATTGCGCAATTATCAATCCCTATTCGTCCACCAATACAATTTCAAATTGGGAATGATTCTTTGTTACAGATCGGTATACCTATATCGTTGCTTGGATTTCCGAGCTACCATGATGGGGATAGCGTGTCTTTTAGGCAAGGGAACATTACACAGTTACGAGTTTATCAAAAGATCCCCCATTATCTTATTGACGCAGATATTGTAACCGGGAATAGTGGCGGGCCGATACTTAATGGCAAAAACCAAATAGTGGGTATTGCTGTAAAAGGGTTACAGACGCCTGGTATATTTAGTCAGTTTGATCAGTTGAGCAGCTTTGTTCCGATTAGCCTCAGAAGCTACATGAAAGATATTTTATAAATAATTGCACCTCTGCCCTTTCCTTCTGCAGCACAATTCCCGGCGTTTTCGCCGATCTCTCCACCACCACCTTCCTCAACTCCAGCACGTCAATAGCCCTGGACACTCCAGCCAGCTATGCGTCCAGCACACAACCACGTCGCACCTGTTTCGGATCATGCTTATGCACAACAATTCCTGCGCTCAAATTCGACCGAAGCCCATCAATAAGGAGCCAGTCCGCTTGCACATACCTCAAAACAAAAGCGCGAAGGATCAATCCTTCGCGCTTATATTTACTTTGATGGATTGGGCTACCCAATATCTTCGTTGAAATTCTCCAGATATTCTCTTACCGCCACCATGAACTGATCGGCGTCCGCGCCGTCAATAATGCGGTGATCGTAGCCAATGCTCAGCCGGATAATGTGCCGGATGGCAATCGAATCCACGCCATCATCATCGGTGACAACCACGGGCTCTTTAAAGATGCCGCCCATGCCAAGGATGGCGACCTGCGGCTGAAGTATGATGGGCAACCCAAACTGCGGGCCAAAGATGCCGGGATTGGTGATGGTGATGGTGCCGCCCTGAACATCATCGGGGACAAGTTTTTTGCTGCGGGCGCGTTCGCCCAGGTCGCTGATGGCGCGCTGCAATCCCACAAAGCTCAGATTTTCCGCGCCTTTGACCACCGGCACAATCAAGCCCCAGTCCAGCGCCACGGCAATGCCGATGTTCACTGTCTTGTGGTATTGGATGGAGTCGCCGTTGACCACCGATGAATTCATGATCGGCTTTACGCGAATGCCGTGCAGCATGGCCTTGGCGATGAATGGCATAAACGTCAGCTTTACGCCGTTGCGGGCCTCCCAGGCTTTGCGGTTCTTCTCGCGGAACTTGGCAATGCGGGTCATGTCCACCTTAAAGATGGAGTGCACGTGCGCGCTGGTGTGCTTGGATTCCACCATGCGCTCAGCGATCTTCTTGCGCATCGCCGTCATGGGAACGGTTTCACCGGGCAGGGTTTGAATCTGCTGCGTGGCCGGGCGCGGTGTAGCCGCCGCTTGCTGTTGTTGCTGTTGCTGCGGAGCCTGCTGCTGCACCTGCTGTTGCGGGGCTGCCTGCTGATACTGCACCTGCTGCTGTGGCTGCGCCGGACGCTGCTGCTGTGGTGGCGCTGCCACGGGCTGCGGCCTGCCGCCCGCTCCATGCTGCTGGATAAAGTTTTGAATGTCCTGCTTGCTGATGCGGCCACCCAAACCCGTGCCGGGAATCTGGCTCAGGTCAACGTTGTTCTCACGCGCCATGCGGCGCACCAGCGGTGACGAGCGCACATTTGCGCTGCCGGCCTGCTGTGAAACTGCCTGCGGCTGCGATGCTTGCTGTGTCTGCTGTTGTTGCTGTTGGCTCTGTTGCTGTGGCTGGGCTTGTTGCTGCTGCGGTTGCGCGGTGGCTGCCGGTTTGGCAGGCGCGGCCTGCGCTGGTTTGGCCGCTCCGCCTCCGCCGATCACCGCCACAACGCTGTTTACCTGAACCGTGGTTCCTTCCTGGACCTTGATCTCGCTCAGCACGCCGGAAGTAGGCGCGGGAATTTCGGCATCCACTTTATCGGTGGAGATTTCAAACAGCGGCTCATCGCGCTGCACCTTGTCGCCAACCTTTTTCAGCCACTTGGTGATGGTGCCTTCAAAGATCGATTCGCCCATCTGCGGCATCACCACATCAGTCCCTGCGCCGCCATTTGCGCCGCTGGGAGCAGAGCTTTGCTCTTGCTGCTGCGGAGGTTGCTGTTGTGCTTCCTGCTGCACGGGCACGGATTGTTCCGTCGCCGGGGGCTGCTGCCCTGCCGGAGCGCCATCCGCCTGGGGCGCGGCTTTGGGCGGAGCAGCCTGACTCTGTTGTTGAGCCTGCTGCTGCGGCTGCGCTGTCTGAGACTGCTGTGCCGATGCCCCGGCGCCGCTGCCTTCTGCGTCAATCACGCCCACCACGGTATTCACCTGCACCGTGGCGCCTTCATTCACCTTGATTTCTTTCAACACGCCCGCGGCCGGCGCGGGAATCTCCGCATCCACTTTGTCAGTGGATATTTCAAACAGCGGCTCGTCGCGATTCACTTTGTCGCCGGGCTTCTTCAGCCATTTGGTGATTGTGCCTTCAAAAATCGATTCGCCCATCTGGGGCATCAATACGTCAGTCGCCATTGGTTCCTTCCCACAGGTGTGTCTCGGCTGGTTAGAGCAACAGAAGATTATAAATCAGGAAAGCAGTCGTGCGGGCGGGTCCGGCCAGATCGCGCTCATTGCTACTTGACGCGGCGATAAAAGGTGGCCGCTTATTAAGCCGCTAGCTGCACATAGGGTTCAGAAAAACTAATTTCAAGAAAGCAGCTACCGATTCGTCAGCCACTCATACTGCTCTTGATTCAGCGGCACCACGGAGAGCCGTCCTTGCTTGACCAGCGGTGAGTCGTCAAACAGGTCACTGGTTTTCACCTCTGCCAGCGTTACCGGATGCGAGATCAGCTTGCCTGCCTTGATGCGCACTTTGGGAACTTTAGGATCGGTGGCGTCCACCGATTCGACGGCAGCCGTGCCCACGGCTCGCTTCTCATCGCCGGTGTGGTAGATGACCAGCTTGTCGCCTTTTTGCATGTTGCGCAGATTTTTCACCGCAACTGGATTGGTGACTCCGTCCCAGATGGTGGATTGCTCTTTTTGCAGGTCGGCAAAGCCGTAAACGGTGGGCTCGGTTTTAAGAAGGTAGTAAGACATGGCAGCAACATTATTCCACTACAGAAGAAATTTCACCACGGAGGCGCGGAGACACGGAGAAAACCTTGGGATTGCAAGTAATCAATCCCCTTTTCAGCTCTGTCTGAAGGGCACAGCATTTTTCAGCAACTAAAATTTAACCGACTTGTCATGCTGCGACTATATAATTAATTGATAGTGAAACGTTTTATTAGTTGTTCAATATTGAACAAGGGGCGGGACAGGAGAAGAACCTTATCTCGGATCTAAGCTGCCCTGTTTCTTGCTACCACTGATCATTGTGGTGGTTTTTGGCGTGCTTTATAGGCCTTCACAATTTCCTTCAATCGGCCCGGCCAATCAAAAGTAAAAGGGAACCGATTTTGCTGCATCATAACTTGACCTTGCCAAGTTTTCAGATCCGACAAAAAGCCGCCAAGAAAAATCAACCTATCTTGAGACTCCAGCGGAGCAAAAACGAGATCACCTGCTCGTTTGTCGATCATAAACTCGTTTGGCAAACCACGCTGTTCACGAAGAATATCGTAAAACAGTTCAGCAATAGGTACGGTTGGATCTAACCGATTAGTCCAAAAATCTGGCAAGTAAGCCATGGACTTATTTCCTAGCTGTTGAATTAATTTTATTTGAGGATTTTGAATACCCTCGAACAAATAAGAGTTGAACTCTAATATGAATTCCAGCTGAGAAGCTGCGTTCAGGAATGACTCAAAATTGCCAAAGTGGTGCCCCCACGCGCGGGCAATATGATCCTCCCACAAAGCCTGATTTCGTCCTCCCTGTCGCATATCGGTTGCCACTGCTGCGCCGCGAAACGGCCAAAACAACAGAGGTTCTGAGATCGTTGCATTGTTATCAATGGTAAACAGTCGCACATATTTAGGCAGAACTGCACTTAGAAAATGATACCGCTTTCTAAAGATTGCGTAAGTAGCAATAGTGCGACAAGCCAAATAAATGAGATATGCAGGTCTGGCGTAATGGAGAGCATT
>DASRCD010000453.1:0-2942 GCA_035653315.1 Candidatus Angelobacter sp. | reverse complement strand
CACATTGTTCCACCGAATACCATTCACCTTGTACGCCGATTGTGATGCTGCCATCCCATGCAGGCTTCAATTGGGCTGAACAAATCCGCAGACCATCAGACAGGAACTCAACAGTATCAGGCAAGGCTGAAGCTGGCTGCTTTTGAATGGCTGACCACGTTTCCCATTGGAAAATTTTATAACCCAGCGTCACCGGCAGGCTGGGCACTACTTCCGCGGCAATGATCCCACCCACAAAACGGGTGAATCCCTCCAGCGCCAGATAGATCCACAAGATCGATAGAGGATAAAGGAGGTATTCCAATGCAATGATCAGGGCGACGCCGCCCTGGATAGCTTCATGCGTTCCGGCCACATGAGGAGCAAATTGTTGCGCTCGAAGATAAAAATGTTCCTTGAAGCGGGTTATCGATATAAAAGTCGCAAGTAGGAATTGTGCGAGTCCTGTCCAGATTGCCGCATGTAAGACCCGGACCGTGGACTCAGGCCGGCGGACCTGCCTGATGGAAGCTGGGCAGAACGAAAGCAAAAAATCTCGCAATAAGCCTTGCATTTGTTATTTTTAAAAGTTATCCAACCTGATGAAAGCTGTTCAAAAGATAGTTCCTCATTTGCTTTTGTTAATTGCCCTTACCTCAAGGGGATTAAGAAAGTTAAAAAATGATCAATTGCTCAGCCAACTAGCCAGAACAGTTTTAGCTCAAAGTATCTGAGGTGCAAGAACCTTGAGACGAGCATTGCTGTGTTTTTTTAGCCTTCTTTTTCTGGCCATCATGGTGGGCTGTGGCGGGGTTGGTTCCTCCTCTTCGTCTGCGTCGCCTTCGCCCACGCCTGCTCCTTCACCAACACCAACGCCCACAGGGCAAAATGCAATTAAAAATGTGATCGTAGTAATTATGCAGAACCGGTCTTTTGACCATCTTTTTGGAACCTTTCCGGGCGCTAATGGCATTCAGCCAGGCGTACCGGGTTTCAGCCAAAAGGATGCCGCTGGAGCTACTGTTACCCCGCAACTGCTGACAAATACGGCGGAGCCGGACCTTCCTCATGCACGTACTGATTATCTGCGGACATGGGATTCTGGCGCCATGGATAAGTTCGCCTTCTTCAATGGCGCTGTTTCCATGGGGCATTATGACAATACAACTCCGGGGATGAGTGTCCTGTGGAATTGGGCGCAGCAATTTGCCCTGGCTGATAATTTCTTCCCTTCGGTCATGGGCGATGCTCCTACCAACCAGCTCTATCTGGTAGCCGCTGATGATAACAATAACCCCGCGACCATCGATCCCTTCTTCGGACCTTGCAATCCTGACCAGGCTGCGAGCGCTGGATACACCTTTCCGCATGTTGGGGACCAACTGACTGCAAAAGGATTGACCTGGGCGTGGTATCAGGAAGATCTGGGCGTATGCTCCTCTTATGTTTCACAGGAGAATCCGTTCCAATTTTTCACTGATTCGCATGCTTCACCCAACGTGAAGGACATGTCAAAGTTTGCGACCGATTTGGCATCAGGTAGTTTCCCCACGGTTACATTAGTGCAGCCTGGGCCAATTCACAGCATGCATCCTGCAGCCAATGTTCCTATTTCTTCAGGCATTACATGGCTGGATGGTTTTATTAAGCAAGTTCAAGCGTCACCGGTTTGGACGAACGCAGCAATTGTGGTGATATGGGATGCCAGTGGCGGCTGGTGGGACCATGTTCCTCCGCCGCAGGTGGATGCCCAAGGGTTGGGCCCACGAGTGCCAATGCTTGTGATCTCCCCCTTTGCCAAGAAGAACTATATTTCCCATGTGCAAATGGATGACGTTTCCATTCTCAAGTTCATCCAGAACACTTTTGGGCTTGCGCCCCTCAATGCAAGAAATCAATTAGGTAACGATATCAGCGATATGTTTAGTTTTTAACGGGCCCGGTAAGTGAAATGAAGGCCTGGCATGGGACAAAGAAGTCTTATGCCAGGCATTTTGTTTCTAAGGCTGGACTGTTTCCGCCATGCCCAGATAAGCCCGTTTCACGAATGCGTTATTGATCAGCATTTCTGTGGGGCCTTCCAGTGTGATTCGCCCGGTTTCCATGACATAGCCGTAGTGGGATATTTGCAGTGTGTAGTTTACGTTTTGACCTACCAGCAGAATCGTTACGCCCTGGCGCGCGATATCGGCGATAAATTTAAAGATTTCATCCACCAGCTTGGGGGCAAGCCCGAGCGAGGGTTCATCGAGCATCAGCAATTGCGGCTCAGACATGAGCCCGCGTCCAATCGCGCACATCTGTTGTTCGCCGCCGGAAAGGGTTCCAGCCATCTGATGACGACGCTCTTTCAAGCGCGGGAAAAGATCATAAATGCGCACCAAATTGTCTTTGGACCGGCGCCGCAATGAGCGAAGATAACATCCCATCAATAGATTGTCTTCCACAGACATACCAGGCCAGAGTTGGCGGCCTTCCGGTACAAGGCTGATGTGGCGTTTAACGCGCTCACGCGTAGAAGAAGAAGTAATATCTTCACCGTTGAACAGCAGCTGGCCCTTTTTAGCCCGCAGCATTCCAGCCACAGTATTGAGCGTGGTGGTTTTGCCTGCTCCATTTGATCCGATAATGCAGGTGACCTTACCGCGTACCACAGAAAAGCTAATGCCCCAGATGACCTGTGTGGCTCCGTAGCTAACCTCCAGATTCTGGGCAGTCAGTAACTTGTCAGCTTGAGCAGCAGGAGCTTGAGGTTCAGGCACTTATCTGTTCTCCAAAGTCGCTTTTGCCTAAATACGCCTCGATTACCGAGTGGTCTTTCTGAATCTCTTCCGGCTTTCCTTCGGCCAATTTCTGGCCAAAATTGAGAACTGTAATGCGGTCACATACTGACATGATCGCTTTCATATCATGCTCCACGTACATAATCGTGGTGCCTTCCTGGCGTATACGTTGCAACAGTT
>DASRCD010000452.1:0-2801 GCA_035653315.1 Candidatus Angelobacter sp. | reverse complement strand
CTTTGGATTGCCGCTGTCATTTCTTATACCGGAAGCTGGATGCAGACGGTCGCAACCGGCTGGCTGATGACTTCGCTCACCAACTCGCCGATGTGGGTGGCACTGGTGCAGGTGGCCGTGAGTTTACCTGTGCTGCTGATTGCGCTTCCTGCCGGCGCACTGGCGGACATTGTGGACCGCCGCAAATTTCTTCTATTTACGCAAAGCTCCATGGTAGCCGCCGCCACCGTGCTGGGCGTAATGACTTTAACGCACACGGTAACACCCCAAATTTTGCTGGTGTTCACATTTCTGCTCGGCGTGGGCGCGGTAATGAATGATCCCGCATGGCAGGCCCTTACGCCTGATCTTGTTCCACCTTCAAAACTGCCTGCTGCCGTGGCCCTGAATTCCGCCGGATTCAACATTGCGCGCGCCGTTGGTCCTGCGCTTGGCGGTTTGTTAATTGCCACCATCTGTTGCGGGACTGACGGCTCAGGCTGGGCCTTCCTGCTGAACGCCGTTTCATTTTTCGGTGTGATTCTCTTTCTATACAACTGGAAGCCCGCCAACAGTGAGCGCCATAATGGCCATGAAACCTTTTCCGGCGCTATCTCCATTGGTTTGCGCTATGCGCGGCAGGAACCAAAAATCCGGACGGTGCTGATACGCACTCTGCTGTTTTCATTATTTGCCAGCGTATTCTGGGCGCTGTTGCCGATCATCGCCAGTAAGTTTGGCGCGGAGGGTTTCGGTGCCATGCTCGCCTTCTTCGGTCTTGGCGCGCTTCTCGGAGCAGGGGCCTTGTCAGCGGCCCGCCGCTGTATGTCTTCTGACACCATCATTGCCATCTCGACCTTGGTCTTTGCTGTTGCGCTCTTCGGTCTTGTGCGCTCGTCATTGCTGGCGACTGCTTCAACTTTTTCTGCCGCTGCGGGGCTGGCCTGGATGGGGAATCTGGCCACGCTCAATACCGCTGCCCAAACCGCAGCGCCTGGATGGGTGCGCGCCCGCGTGATCTCCATGTATGTTCTTGTCCTGCAGGGCGGGTTGGCGCTGGGCAGCGCCGTATGGGGTGCAATGGCTTCACGCACCAGCGTGGAATTCACCCTGACAATGGCGGCCGTTCTTCTTACCGCCGGATTGCTGCTGGCGCCGTGGTATCGTTTACAGGAAGCGGCCCATCGATAATGCGCGCTGCTCTGCATTAGAATGGGCCATCCGCTACGCGCCGCTTAGTTAACATTGCACCATTCATCTCTGGAGATCCGATTCAACAAAGTTAAGACACGTTTTGAAATAAGAGGAGAGAAGCGTTGATGAATCACCTGAAAATGTTCTGTTCGCTTGTACTGCTCACGGCTGCTCTTGCTGCCGTGGCACAGGATGCGAAACCAGCGGCCAAGCCAGCCGCCCCGCCTCCTACCGTGGGTTCGGCCATTGACGTTCAAATCGGCATTGTCGAGCGCGAATTCGTAGGGGCTGCCGAAGCCATGCCCGACGACAAATTTAATTTCTCCCCTGCCGGCCTGAACATCAACGGCAGTGAATACAAGGGCGTAAAGACATTTGCCGAAGAGGTGCGTCATGTTGCTGCAACCAACTTCGCGCTCTGGGATGCTGTCACCGGCGACAAGCCGCCGATCGCCACCACGGAAGATAATGGTCCGCCTGAACTCAAGACCAAAGCCGAGATCATTAAATATCTGAAAGATTCTTTCGCTCTAGGGCACAAGGCCGCCAAATCGCTGACTGCGGAAAGCGCCGTCGCCTTGGTGCCCAGTCCCTTTGGTCAGGGACAGACCACCAAGCTCTTCTGCGCCAGCTTCGCCGTGGCCCATGCCTTTGATCACTATGGCCAGATGGTGGAATACCTGCGCATGAACGGCATTATTCCTCCGGCCAGCCGCCGCAACAATTAGACATTTCAGTCTTATAGAGAGCACGCAGCTTAGCCGTTGCGTGCTTTTCTTTTTGGGATTGCCGGATGAAATATTGCAACGCAGCAATCCTGATTCAGTGGCTATGATATTGTTTACGCGGTCAGCTACATGAGAAGAGGAGAGCATCCATGAAAAATCTACGCATCATCTGCCTGCTGTTAACGCTCAGTGTTGGCATTGTGGCAATGAGCCAGGGAGCGGGCTCGTCACAAGGGGCTAAACCAGCTACTGCCGCGCCGCAAGCCCAGGCTTCATCGCAACCCGCGCCAACCCTGGCGGGGATGATTGAACGGCAGGTCACGGCCAGTGAAAAGCAGCTTGTAGATGCAGCGGAAGCCATGCCGGAAGACAAATACGATTTCAGCCCTGAATCGCTCAAAATTCCCGGCAGCGACTACAAAGGCGTGCGCACGTTTGCGATGGAAGTAAAGCATGTTGCCACCGCCAATTTCCTGTTTTGGACTTCCATCACCGGCGATCCGATGCCTGCCGGCATTAAAGGCCCTAACGGCCCCGACGATCTCAAGACCAAGGCTGATATTGTGAAGTTCTTAAAGGATTCTTATGCCGTGGGCCACAAGGCTGCGGCAACCGTGACCACGGAAAACATCATGGAGCAGCTAACATTCCGCAACAACAAAGCCCCAAGGCTCTATCTGGCGACATTTCCGGTGACCCATGCCAATGATCACTATGGCCAGATGGTGGAATACCTGCGCATGAACGGTCTTGTGCCACCGGCAAGCCGCGCGAATAACTAGAAATCGCATTAGAAAAATCCACCAGCAATATTGAAGAGCATGGAGCCACAATCTCCATGCTCTTTTGCATTTCTCAGCGACCACGCTCCCAATCACTGCCCATCGATTCAGTAGTAAA
>DASRCD010000451.1:0-2496 GCA_035653315.1 Candidatus Angelobacter sp. | reverse complement strand
AAGCTGGTCTGTTTCCGGCGGCCATTGCCGTTCAAAATCCACATTATCGTAATGACCAAACGCGCCAGCTATCTGCCAATGCGTAAGCAGGCCTGCGGAATTGGCAGCCGAATCGAGGTCAACTTTGGGATCGCCGTCTGTGGCCGCGGCAATCAAAGCAAGTTTTAAGTTAAACGCGCAGTTATTATGCAACGCAGATGCAAGCTTTACGCGCCGGAGAACGGCATTGAAGACGCGACTATTAGCAGCATGCTGGAGAATGCGATTTGAAGCAATCTCCTGAATCTTCGGCGATGTTGCAACATTGCAGAGGCGAAGCGCAGAATCCAGAACGACCTCAGGGTGCTCCTGCAACTCTGCGGCTTCCATGCGCACAAAAAGCGCGGTGGCATCGAATGGGGCACGGCGCAATCTAGTTTCAACTTCTGCGCCCGCTGATCGCAAATCAAAATCTACAAAAAACTTTTTCAGCAGAGAATCTGCCGTTCCGGTTTGCCGCGATGCAGGTGCTTGCGCAAATCCAGCAAGGGCATACATGCAGATGATCGACAATGTGGCAGCCGAAAGGAATTTTTTCATTGCGGCATGCTCACTGTGATCTCATTGCGGAAGCTGCGCTCCACCTGGGCGCAAAATTCGCGGAAAGCCGGATATTCCTGCGCGCTGATCCTGGCTTTTTCAAATTGCACATGGCTCTGCACCAGGATTTCATTGCTGGATTTCTTATAGTGCAACCGGATCGAGCCAAAATTGCCGGCCAGGTTCAGGTCGCGCGGCAGGGATATAACTTCAGCCCCGTTGGGCAGAGCAATGCGGACTTCCTCTTCCGTAGTCCAGGGTGAAGGCAGGATCAGGTCTTGCGTGCGCGTGCTGGCCATGGCAAGCGCTGCAACATAGGAGCGTGGCATCCAGGAAGAGCCGAGCGAAACAGTGTGCCTTGCGTGGAGAAAGTTCAGCGCTCCCTGAAAGTCAACGCTCACGTCACGTGAAAGCTCTTCAGCGCCATGCACCGCAACGCTATCCACTTGTACGGTAGGGAAGACCTCGGCCAGTTCACGGCGGAACATATCCAGTTGCTGTTCACGAACCGCAAGATCATGTCTTAGCCCCGGCGCATCCTCACCGCGCGTAATGCTGGAACCGCTGAAATGAATTACGCCTTGCGCGGACAACTCGCCATGAATGGTGTGGCGGGTGTAATTGTCGGCCGCGCGGCTCATGGGTATGCGGCGGACTTGCGCCGCTCCGCTTAAATTCACCGTCAATGCCAGAGCGCCTTGATCCTCTACAGGAAGTTCGTGTGTGGCATATTCAGCTGTCCCATCCAGCCAAAGCTCATATTTGGGGACATAGACAATCGCGTGATTGAAAAGCGCAATGGAAGCTGTTTCAGTGGTCACATCGCCAAGCGAGCGCGTACGCACCAAGGCGATTTCAGCTTCAATGCCGGCGGCCCGTAGCAAGGCAATCATCAGACTGGCTTTGTCTTTGCAGTCGCCAAAGCGCCGGGCATAAATCTGCGACACAGGATATGGTTTGTAACTGTAAATGCCGAACTCAAGCGCAACGTAATGGGTCCGGCGCAAAACAAATTCCTGAATTGCGGTGATCTTTTCCCGGTCAGAGTGCAGGCCTTTTGTGATGCGGGCAAGCTCAGTTTCCAGGGCCTGGTCCAGAGCAAACTGTGGCCTGACAAGATCGGCATACCATGCGCCAAGCTGCTTCCAGTCTGCAATGTTGGAAACGTGCAGATAAGGAGAAATTTCCGTAATGCCGGGACTGCGCGGCTCGCGCGGCAGGGCGGGAATGGATTGAGCTTCCCAAACAAATTCCTGATGGCCATTTTTCTTCGCTATGACAGCGGGAGCAATCTTTTCTGCATGGACAAATATTTTTTGCTCTGCTGGGGCAAGCAGCACATAGCGCTTGAGTTGTGCTGGATTGCGCCCGGCAAACAGGACCAACTCTCCAAAGTAGCCGTTGTAAGTGCTCGCGTGCAACCTGGGCGTGAGCGAGTACTCCAGCTCAACCACATCTCCTTTTTCCAATCCGGCAAAACGTAGCTGGCGTGAGCGCATGTCGTAATACATGGAGACATATTTTTCATCAAACTCGCGGTCGCCGAGTTCCTGAGCATCAAGAGCAGCGCCATTTGCTTTCCATACGCGCGCATGAACAACATGCAGCATTTCTTTTGATGGCGCATAGTGAATCAGGCTGAGGCGGTGTGCCTCGACCGCAGCATCTGATCCCATGAAGTAAAGCTGCTGCACGTGAACACGGTCCAGTCCATTGGCAAAAAGTTCCTGAACACGGATGTCCGCAAGGGTGAGGTCTGCAGGCTCCGGCGCGTGTGCGGTTACTGCCTTGATGATTTCACGCGGATTGACCAGATATTCTGCATCGGCTTTCAGCGCATCCTGGTGTTCCGTTCCTGTAGCCGCTGCCATTTCCTGCTGTGCTTCCTCCGTCAGATGGAGGATTTCATCAATCTTT
>DASRCD010000450.1:0-2956 GCA_035653315.1 Candidatus Angelobacter sp. | reverse complement strand
CCTGACCATTGAGAGCAATAATCGCGCCGGTCTGCGCACCGCCGCTGATTGTGCCTGGTGTAATCGATATGGACTTGAGTGAAGGCGGCAGAACTGTGACCTGTAGAGTTGTGCTTCCTGAATTCAGCGTTGCCGTGATTGTGACCGGCGTTGAGATCGTCACCTGGCCCGCCTGTATCTGGAACTGCATAAAGGCAGTATTGCCCTGCATGTTCACTGTGGCCGGAAGCGAAAGCGCGCTTGGATCAGAACTGGTGAGGTTGATGACTGAGCCATTGGCCGGCGCTGCGCCGGAAAGCTGTATTTGCAGTAACGAAGTGTTGCCACTAAAGAGTGGATTGCTGGTTGAAACCATGGAAACCGGAGAAGGCGGCGCTGCGTTTACAGTAAACGTCCCTGAGGCCGACCAGTTGGTTGTCGCTGCGGCGTTGGGTGACGAATCGCCCTGATACGAGCGTACGCGCCAGAATTTTTGTCCTGCTGTAAGCGAGAGCTCCGTGCGTGTTGGATCGTTCAACTGCGGCTCCTCAGATTCAATGCTGGTAAAGGAGGCATCCCTGGCGATCTGCAACTCATAACCGCTGGGCTGCGGATTGGGAGAATCCGTCCAGGCAAGAGTAATAGGCAGTGACAAAGTTGAGCCATTGGCAGGAGAAACCAGCGAGAGCGGAGCGGGCAAAGGATTGTTATAAAAAACTGAAAATGTAATTACGTTCGAAGGAATGCCGGCGATGCCGCTTGCATTCACGGCGTACACCCGTGCTGAATAGGCCCCCTGGTCCGGCGTGGAGAATGTAAATGTGGTATTGGGAATGTTGTCAAACTTTCCGCTGGTAGCGATCGGGAAGCTTGGATCTTTGGAAAATTCCAGAACATAGCTTGCCGCGCCCGGCACAGCAGACCAGTTAAATGTCATGTCTTCCAGCGGGTGGAAGGTGGAATATGCTTTTGTAGGGGAGAGGGTTGGCGTTCCCGGTTGCCCCGCGCCCGCGCCGCTGATGGTGAAGCTTCGTGCCGCTGACCAGGCGCTCTGCACCAAGCTATTGTTCACCGCCTGCACGCGCCAGAAATACGTGCCATTGGCAAGACCGCTCACGGTGGCCTGCGTGGTTTGCCCGTCAGTTGAATTCTGTAACAAGGGATTTGAAAAAGCAGAGGAAGAGCTCACCTGCCAGTTATAGGCAGTGATTCCGCTGGGATCACTCACGGCAGACCACGAAATAGTCATAGGTTCAGGCAGGCTTGCTCCAGATGCGGGTGACGATAACGTGGGAGTGGATACAGCAGCCATTGCGGGACTTATCGCAATCAGCAAAAGGACGAATATAGACAGAGCGATACCAGCCGGATGAATCTTCATCTTGCATCTCCTTGAATTTTTTTGATTGAGGCAGACGGAATCATCTGGCAAAGATCAAAATGATTGGCCCGAGCTACCCTGATTGAGCTGTCACAACTTTGTAGCTCTTCCGTGGATTCCCTTTGCATGGAACCGCTGGAAGTAATGCTCTACATGGTAAGACACGCGGCTGCATCAGGGAGAACAACTCCGCGGTACATGTCTTGCAAATGACGGAATGTTTGTTGATTGATGTCCAGAAGGACAGCATCAGCTCAGTAAAAATATTTTGAGACGCAAAAGAAAAAGCTCATAAAATGCGAAAAAAATAAATTGCTTATTCAAAGTTTTGCTTGTGAGAGTTGTTGCGGGAATCTTTGGGTATTCCACTCGCTTATAAAAACTGCGAGTCAATGCGGCTCAGGAAGAATTGCCAAGGCTGGGGAGGCGGCGCTGTTCGATGCGCAGCCAGTGGCTTTAACGGATGAAAAAGATGCTCATTAATTAAGCAATCATTAGTTTAGCAATCGTTTACTGATGGTTGGAGAAAGATTTTTTAAGTCCATTAAAGTCAGGAAATCAATCGTTTTAAATTCCCTGTCGATTGCCGGAGGTCCGCAGATATGTGCTCCCACCGCCAGATAGGTCCGCAGCAATTTGGGCGGCTGCGCTTTCTCTCCTGAAGCAGCAATGCTGAATGAATAAGACGACGCAGGCATTGTACGCAGATGTTCCGGCGCAAGCATTGGCTTTAAGGATTCATACACCGCAGAACCGGCATTGATGTCCTGGGAATTGAGAGAGCTGCATCCGATCAGATAGCGGGCGTTGCGCTCCTGCGCATAGCGGGCAATTGCTTTCCAGAGAAGCATGAGAACGTCATACTTGCGGTGATCAGGATGAATGCAGGCGCGCCCAAGCTCGACGATTTCCGCACTGAGCGGTTGATAAGGCGTGAAATCAAATTCGCGAGAACTGTAATAGCCAAGGTTGCGGAGCGCAGAGCCGCCGGTTTGCAGCCGGTAGGTGCCGACGGTATTGCCGTTATTGTCCTGCACGATCAGGTGATCACAGAACCGGTCAAAATCATCATGGTCTTCGCCAGTTGCATAGGCCTGTTCAAGACCTTCATTCAGTTCAAGATTGAAGACGCGGAAACGCAGCCGGTAGGCAGCACGGCGTTCTTCTTCTGTATTTGCCAAAAACACGCGATAAGCCGGCTTGGGAAGAAGCTGTTGTGGAGGAGCCGACTGCGGAACCGTTCTATGACGGATAAACGGCGTGGTCAGGGCCACTCGAATGGCTTGCGTGCCGTGATTCAGCCTGGATGTGAACGTGACAAAACTTTCCCCAAAAGTTTTTCTTTGCTTCTGTAACCGCATCATGCCATAAGGAATAACAGCGCGCGGTTAACCTGATATGAAGGGAAAGTGAGGAAATGATGAATTTGTGCTCTATCAGTCCATGTACCAGAGGTGTTAATAGGCAGAAGGGCCGAGGGCGCTGTTAAGGTAATTTTTCCGTTTGGTTCCATAGGTGAGGGAGGCAGATCGCTATAGATCCTTCGGCGCGCAAAAGCGCTGGCTCAGGATTTCGCTGCAGATTCCCGCTTCGGCT
>DASRCD010000449.1:0-2744 GCA_035653315.1 Candidatus Angelobacter sp. | reverse complement strand
CAGCCTTACAACGGTCCGCCAGCCTCTCCGTGAAATGGGCCAGCAAGGCGCACAGATCCTTCTCGACATGATCGCGCATCCTGAAAACAACTTCCCTGAAGAAGTCGTCATGCAGCCGGAACTGATTGTGCGCGAATCCACCGGCCCCGCCGCGGCGCAGAAATCCAAACGGAAGAAGTAAAAAGACAGGGCGCCGGAATTTTTCCCAACGCCCTGGGAGGCTAAAGCATTTTCACAGATACTCTGGACCATGCCACGAAACTTCATTCGCCGCGACCAACAGCGGGCCGGCGACACTGCACAACGCAAATGGAGAATCGGTAGTGGGTCAATTTGAATCCACAGGATCAGAGTACGGCAATTATGGCATCATATGAGTATGCTCAAGCAGTCAAGCAAGAAGGACTTTGCGCAGAATGCGCTCCGCGTCGTGGAGATATCAACTGGGGAGCCTCTCAAGCCGAAAGAAAAGAATCCGGCGGCTGTTGCACTCGGAAAGTTAGGTGGACTTAAAGGAGGGAAAGCACGAGCCGAGCAGTTGACTCCCGAACGTCGGCGCGAAATCGCCCAACGAGCCGCTAAGCAACGCTGGGCGAAGGAAAAGAATTAACTTTTTCGATTCGACGCTGATCAGGCGTTCCATCGCGGGAGCTTATTTGCTACCCTATATTGAGATGATGACCATGAGAGCTTCTTCGCCACGGCAAATGATGATTACAGCTACTCTGGTCTGAACTGAGACAAATGTCACGGTTCGCACATCGTTGATCCTTTCCGAGCCGCCTTTATCTGCGAAGGCGGCTCTTAATTTGCAGAATTCTCTTTAGACACGGTCACGGAGACACTAACAGTTCCTTTGTCATCAGGGTTAGCCGTATAAATCAAATTGAAGATGCCAGCAGCCGTCTGAAGCCAATCCTGTCTCTCTTTCAGACTCCATTCTGTTTTTGGAGTACCCAACGCGGCAGGAGGTAAGGTTTCTAGAAGTCCTTCAATAAATGGATGCCGCTTGTTACCATTACCACCATCTCCGCTGCCACCTCTATTTTTTGAATCTGATTGTCTATCTTCTGGTTCTTTCGGCTTTTGTGCACTCGCGGCTCCGAGCGCCGGATAGACCAATTTCGTCGTACCATACGCGAAGAATCCAGCTTCCTTCGCTGACTTTTGGAATACTTGGCGGGCTCTTTCCTTCTGCTTATTTGCAACACCTAAGAAAACCATTTTGGCTTCTAAGCCGGATGTAGGGGGTAGCGCCCCACTCTTGAATTCTTCGTAGATAGCGTTATAAAGAGGAACCTTCAGAAATGCTTCGACCCTTGCAGCCTTTTCCTGTTCGGAGTCTACGATTTTCCCACCCAGTTCAGTAAGGGTCACGACACCTTGCGCCAATGAAGTGAGACCAAAGGTATGAGCCGATGAGAGCTTTTGCCTAAATCCCCCGCTATTGGCGGTCTCGTGGCCGAGTTCCGCAGCTAGGGAATCCAGGCGGCATTCATTACCACCTAACTTGTGTACGGCCTTCGCAATCGCGACTGCATCATCAAGACTGTTATAAGGAAAATCAATTGTGGAGCGCTCTCTTCCTTGTTTGGCTTCTTTGGACGAAGCACCTAAATGAGAACGATCTTCAGATACTGTCGCTGCTTGGGTCATATCCGCCACCTCTGATTATGAGAGTATAATGCAGGATTACTAATTGTAAATCTTTTTTTAGTCAATTTGCATTATTTTTTTGACTGCATGACCGCTCAAGTATAGTATTTAAGCATTATGAACCGCTTAAGCGCAGAAAAAAGAACACGAGTTGTAATGGCTCTAATAGAGGGAAACTCCGTTCGTTCCACTTGCCGCATGACGGGAGTAGCGAAAGGAACTGTGCTCTCGCTGATCGCCAATCTAGGAATGGCCTGTGCTGCTTATCACGATAAGCATGTTCGCAATGTGGCGGCGAAGCGCGTCCAGTGCGATGAGGTCTGGTCGTTTTGTTATGGAAAGGACAAGAATGTTTCCGATGAACAGAAGGCGGAAGGCGCTGGCAGTGTATGGACGTGGACGGCGCTTGACGCCGATTCAAAGCTCATCATTTCTTATCTGTGCGGTGGTCGCGATGCAAGCTGGGGAATGTCATTTATGGAGGATTTAGCGTCGCGTGTGTCTACGCGTATCCAGATCACTACAGACGGTCATAGGGTCTATGCGGATGCCGTTGAAGGTACATTTGGGATGGATGTGGACTACGCGATGCTGATAAAGCTGTACGGCTCTCCCGCAGTCGGGGATACGCGCTACAGCCCCGGCGAAGTGATTGGCATTGAAACAAAGGTTCTGTCCGGCAATCCTGATTCTCGGCATATCTCTACAAGCTACGTCGAACGTCAGAACCTCACTATGAGAATGTCAATGCGGCGATTCACACGACTGACGAATGGGTTCTCAAAAAAGCTGGAAAACCACGAGCACATGCTGGCAATTTACTTCATGTATTACAACTTTTGCCGTGTGCATCAGACATTACGCGTAACACCTGCAATGGAAGCAGGACTGACGGATCATGTCTGGACAGTCGCAGAATTGGTGAATCTGATGGAACCGAAATCAATTTTGGAAGGTCTTAAGCAAACAGCCTGATCCTGTGGATTCAAATTGACCCACTACCGGAGAATCTGTGAAATTGCCTTAAAAGAGCAATTTCAGCGATAGTTGAATCTGGCGCGGAAAGTTCTGCTGCGTTGAGCCGATCG
>DASRCD010000448.1:0-28807 GCA_035653315.1 Candidatus Angelobacter sp. | reverse complement strand
GGGCGACGTAAACCAGTCATTCGAGCCGGAAAAATTTGACGCTCTGTTTGAGCGCGTAGTGGCCTATTTGCGTGGCAAAGAGCTGTTTGTGCAGGACCTGTTTGCCGGCGCAGATCCCAAGTATCGCCTGCCTGTGCGTGTCATCAACGAATATACCTGGCACAACTTGTTTGTGCGCGCATTGTTTGTCCGGCCCACAGAGGAAGAGCTGAAAACACATCGCGCCGAGTTCACGATTGTTTCCGCGCCGGAGTTTCAGGCAGACCCGCAGCGCGACGGCACCCGCTCAGAAGCTTTTGTGATCGTGAATTTTACCCGCAAGGTCATCCTGATCGGCGGCACCAAATACGCCGGGGAAATGAAGAAATCCATCTTCGGCATCATGAACTTCCTGCTGCCGCAGAACAATGTTTTCCCTATGCACTGCTCGGCCAACGTCGGCAAAAATGGCGAGACGGCCCTGTTCTTTGGGCTTTCCGGCACTGGCAAGACCACGCTTTCGGCTGATCCGGAGCGCCTGCTGATTGGCGACGATGAGCATGGATGGAGCCCAACCGGCATCTTCAATTTTGAAGGCGGCTGCTATGCCAAGTGCATCAGGCTCTCAAAAGAAAATGAGCCGCAGATATGGAATGCCATCCGGTTCGGTTCCGTGCTGGAAAATGTGACCCTGGAAAAAGAAACTCACGTACCGGATTACAACGACGATAGCCGGACGGAAAATACCCGCTGCGCCTACCCGGTGGACTACATTGAAGGCGCGGTAATTCCGGGCATTGGCGCACACCCCAAAAATATTATTTTTCTCACGGCAGACGCATTCGGTGTGCTGCCTCCTATTTCCAAACTGAATACTGATCAGGCGATGTACCACTTTCTCTCTGGTTATACGGCCAAGGTGGCAGGAACTGAGGCTGGCGTGAAAGAGCCGCAGCCGAATTTTTCTACCCTGTTCGGAGCGCCATTCTTTCCGCTGCGGCCAAAGGTTTACGCGGAAATGCTGGGCCGCAGAATGAAAGAGCATGGTTCACAATGCTGGCTGGTGAATACCGGCTGGTTTGGCGGGCCATACGGCACTGGATCACGCATGAAGCTGGCTTACACGCGCAAAATGGTAAATGCCGCCATTGAAGGCGCGCTGAGCAACGTGGAGTTTGAAACAGATCCGGCCTTTGGATTGACTGTCCCCAAGTCAGTGCCCGGAGTACCGGCGGAATTTCTGCATGCCCGCGATGCCTGGAAAGACAAAGCAGCGTATGACAAAGCTGCCGCTGATCTTTCTGCCCGGTTCGCCAAGAATTTTGAGAAATTTGATGTCCCGGACAATATCCGCGCCGCAGGACCGGGAAAAAAGTAACACTCAGGCAAAAAGCATTAGCAGTGGGCTGGAGAAATCCAGCCCACTCTTTTTGCAGTCAGTGTCCCGCACCGAAAAACAGAATGATGGACTTAGTCCATGACTTAGTCCATAATGACAGGATAATGGAAGTCAATATTCATGAAGCTAAAACCAACTTTTCCAAGCTGCTGCAACGCGTTGCGTTGGGAGAAGAAATAATTATTGCCAAAGCCGGCGTACCAGTGGCGAAATTAGTACCAGTGCGGGCAGCACAAGGCAAGCGCCCATTGGGGCTTTATCGGGGGCAAATCTGGATGGCGGAGGACTTTGATGCTCCATTACCAGATGATATTTTGGCAGCGTTCTATGGAGAAGAGCCAACGGAGCGTAAACCGGCCAAAAATGCATCTGGAAAGAAGCGCAAAAAAGCATGAGATATCTTCTGGACACAACTGTTTTTGTCTGGAGCCTTAAAGAACCCGAAAAACTTAATCAGCAAGCATTCGCAATCTTGGAAGATGATGCCCAAGAGGTATTTCTTTCTGCAGTCAGCTCATGGGAGATTGTGATTAAATCTGCCATCGGCAAACTTGCTCTACCAAAGGCGCCCGCACTGTTTATTGTGGAGGTAATGTCAAGATTTTCAATCCAGCCGCTTTCCATTACCCACGCGCATACTTTGGCAGTGGCGGAATTGGAGCAATATCATCGAGATCCATTCGATAGATTGCTGATTGCGCAAGCACGAAGCGAAAAGATGGTGCTCATGACAGTAGATTCGTTCATAGATAAATATCGAGTCGAGACCTTTTGGTGTGGTAAATAGTCGCTAAGCTTGTCCACCTTATATACCTTACACAGCTTAGTTTTGCACCCAAGGCTTGATTATTGAATATTCAGATTGCCATGATAGAAGTACTGTCCCAGCCCGATGGTGAAAATAAAATTGCCAAAGATGGCATGCTCGATGCAGACCAGCAACAGAGATCTTGATTGCCTATAGGTCGACGCAAAAAGAACTCCGCCAATCGCGCTGAGCACCACGGCAATCCAGTTGCCCAGCACAATATGGACAAAGCCAAATGAGAGAGCGCTGGCCGCGATCATGGGCCATTCTGTGCCAAAGAGCGTTTGATAGCGATGAAAGAAGTATGCGCGAAAGAGAAATTCCTGGGGATAAACGGAGAACAGCGGATAGATCACCATCATCAGCGCCCAGAACCCAGGAGATCTTTTAATCAATGAAAACAGCAGTTGCGGCTTCCACCACCAAACAGCAACTCCCAGGGCGAGGCACAGAAACGCGCTGCGCAGCAGCACCGGCAATAATTTGCGTCGCGCAGCAGGAACATTCAACAGGCATGACCTGTCAAAAGTCGCATCACCCCAGACCACAAGCCCGAAAACGAATGCCATGAGCAGCAACGATGGCACCGGAGCATTTGGAAGGACGCCATAATGGATAAACAGTGGCAGAAAAATGTATGCCAATAAGAATTCCAGGAAGAGCAGGGAAGTTTTCATGGTTAACGTTTCATTGCCGATCTTTCCTTGATGCCTCTGAATTGGAGAATATTGCCAAGTCGCGAACTCTGAATTAACAACCGGTAACATTTTCAAAACAAAAACTAGGGATGATTGTGCTATCAGCTAAAAAAATCCGGTCAAAGCCCTGGATGCAAAAAGTCGCCTTGCTAAGCTCATCGACTGCCTTTAACCTATTCACCTAAATGCACTTCACGCGGTTCCGCCGGGCCTTTTGGCAGGCTTTTCAGCACGGACAGTTTTCAGCCGCCAAGGGAGCGGCGTATTCATCCATTCTTACATTGTTTCCAGCTTTTCTGGTTGTAGCATCAGTATTGGAAGCCTCACACCAGACAGAAGGATTTCTACAGCAGATTTCCGGGGCAATTGGCTGGGTGCTGCCGCCGGGCTCGCGTTCAGTGGCGCTGGGGTTCTTCTAGACCAAGCAACATCACGCTACACGCATCATCTACTCAGCGTCTATTGTAACCGTGCTGGCCGCGTCAGGCGTGATGATCTCCTGGATGGATGGTTTCCGCAAAGCTTATGGCATGGAAAATACGTGGGGCTTCTGGAGAGAGCGGGCCATTGCGCTTTATCTGGTATTGCTGGCGCTTGTGCCATTGAGTTTTGCAACTCTGCTGGTTGCCTTTGGCGACCAGGTTGAGAACTGGGTCCAGGCTGAAACCATGCATCTGTTCAAGCCTCTGGTATTGCTCGTATGGGACGGCGTGCGCTGGGCGATTGCGCTGCTCACGGCCATCGCATTCATGAGCCTGATTTATCATCATGGATTACCCAAGACGCAGTCATGGCGCCGCGTATTGCCGGGGGCAATCATGGCCGGCGTGCTGTGGTTTCCCGCCACCGTAATTTTTGGCTGGTATGTGCGAGATTACGCAACCTACAGTGTTGTCTATGGATCGCTCAGCGCCGCCATTGCATTGCTGGTGTGGCTCTATATTGTTTCCATTATCGTTCTGCTGGGCGCGGAGATGAACGCGCAGGTATATCCAAAACTGGCGGAGAAAAGCGCCAGGAAGAAGAAGGTAAGGGTTTGACGACCGCATCTAAAGAACAAGGGATGAACGCAGGTAGCCTACGCAAAGCAAAAATTGTCTGCACCATCGGCCCGGCCAGCAGCTCTGAGGCTGTGTTGCGCGACCTGATGCGGGCAGGCATGGACGTTGCCCGCCTGAATTTTTCGCACGGAACCCATGAAGAACATGCGCGCATCATTGAGCGGCTGCGGAAGGTTGCCGAAAAAGAGGGCCGCGTCATTTGCATTCTGCAAGACCTCCAGGGGCCAAAGATCAGGACCGGACGCCTTAAATATCGCACGCCCATTGCTTTGAAAGGCGGCGCAAAGCTCACGATTACGTCGCGCGATATCGCCGGCACTGCCACGTTGCTTTCCACAACTTTTAAGACATTGGCGCAGGAAGTGGAGCCCGGCGCGCGCATTCTGCTTTCCGATGGCTTGATAGAGTTGCGTGTCACAGCGGTACGCGGTGATGACGTTGAATGCGAGGTCATTAACGGCGGGCTGCTGGGAGAGCATAAAGGCATCAATCTGCCCGGCACGGTGGTCAGCGTGCCATCGCTCACGGAAAAAGACGAAAAAGACCTGGAATTTGGCCTGAAGCACGGCGTGGACATGGTGGCTGTGTCTTTTATCCGCACTGCTGACGATGTGCGTCTGGTAAAGCGGCTGGTGCGGGTGCATAACTCTGATGCATGGGTGATTGCGAAACTGGAGAAGCCGCAGGCAGTTGATCCGGAGAACCTGGAAGAGATTCTTGACGTGGCAGATGGAATCATGGTCGCACGCGGCGATTTGGGCGTGGAAATGCCGGCGGAAAAAGTGCCAATCATCCAGAAGCATGTGATTCGCCGCGCCGCAGACTGGCGCAAGCCGGTGATTACGGCCACGCAGATGCTTGAATCCATGATTGAGAACCCGCGGCCTACACGCGCGGAAGCCAGCGATGTGGCCAACGCAATTCTTGATGGCACAGACGCAGTCATGCTTTCCGCCGAGACGGCAAGCGGCAAATATCCGCGTGAAGCCGTGGCGATCATGGCGAAGATTGTGCTTGAGGCGGAATCGGCCAAGGAAGAGCCTGTGCAAAGGCGCAGGCAACATCGGCATCTCTCCATCTCCGAAACGATCTGCGAATCCGTTGCTCATGCCGCGCAGGATCTGGAAATGAAAGCCATTGCGGTTTACACGGAGTCAGGAACAACGGCGCGGCTTATTTCCAAATATCGTCCTAAAGCCCCGATTTACGCATTTGCGGCGAACGCAAAAGTCCAGGCGCGCCTGAACCTGATGTGGGGTGTTTCACCGCTCACATGCGAGATGACGCCGAATGCGGAAGACATGGTGCATAGGGCGGAAAGCTTTTTACAAAAGCTGCACGCAGCGCAATCCGGCGACATTATTGCCGTTGTGGCCGGAACCAGATCAAGCAGCGGTTCAACAAATTTCTTGCGGCTGCATGTGGTTGGCACCAGCGATCATACTTCCCCAGGGCTGCAGGAACGCCGAACAGCACCGAGACAGAAGCCAGTGGAGCCAGAACGGAGAAAGAAGTAGCTTTCTAGATAATTTAGCCGCGAAAGTGCGCGAATTGAGGGCAAATTCAAAATTGCTCAATTACCAAATTACTTAATTTCCAATTCAATTCACCCAGCCGCCGGTGCTGCCGCCATTTTTTTTGTCTTTATCATCGGGCGGACGAAAATTGCCATATTCATCAAAATAATCTTTAGGATCCTGGCTGTGCTTTTTCATATATACCTGAAACTTTTTCTTGGAGCGATTGAGCTTCCAGCGGTGGTAGCTGTTGCGTAAAGAGTCCATCTGATTCCCAACGAATGCAAACGGGCTGCGGCGGCGCCACATGAATCGATACCAGACATACCCCATTCCCAAGCCAAGCAGCTGCACCATCATCATAAGAGAGAAGCCAGAGAGCAGGAGGTACGCAGCTTCAATGGCAGCCGTGAAAATCACAATGTACTTGATGGGAATCGGAATGGGGATAAACATGGGCATAACGCGCGCTTCACGGTAGAGAAAATAAAAAACCATGAGAAGCGCGTTAGCTGCCGGACCCGACCCGGCAGCTCCACCATGCCCAATTTTTCCTGTCATGGAGAAAAAAAAGCCAATCAGTCCCGCTCCGATCAATGCTGTGAGATAGAGATTGACCAGCCGCTTTGACCCAATCTGGTCTTCAACCGCTCCGCCAATGAAATATATGCCAAGCATTGACAATGCAAAGTTGAGCGGATCGACATGAAGAAAGCCATAAGTTAGAAACTGCCAAATCCATCCATGCGCAATCCCTTCGCTGGAGAGACTTCCATAATCCAATATTGCTGAGCCAAGGTTCCGTGCAAATGAGAACAGCAAAAGCAGGACAATGAAAATGGCTGCATTCAGGATAATGAGATCCCTTACCGCGCCTTGAAAGCGCGGCAAGCCCAGGCTGGCTGAAGTATTTCTTGGCATAATTATCTTTCCGGTTCGGGAATCACGATCAAACTACGATGGCCCTTCGCATCCACTGACCGCACCCCGAAAATCACGTTGTCTTTAGAGTCGGGCAGGTCAACTTTGGTTTCTGTGATGCGCGTCATGTCGTCATCAGAGAAGTCTGCATCTGTAGTCTTGCGCCAGAGTACTTCATAAGCAGTGGCGCCGGCGGCAGGCTTCCACTCGATCTTGGAATCATTTTCCAGCCCCTTGGTCAGGATATGTACGTCAGCAGGCGGCGCAGGCGCTGAAGCCAGGGCTGCAAGCGTTGCCGCATTC
Source organism: Candidatus Angelobacter sp. (assembly GCA_035653315.1). Classification (GTDB taxonomy): domain Bacteria; phylum Acidobacteriota; class Terriglobia; order Terriglobales; family Acidobacteriaceae; genus Angelobacter. Next base: position 22,121 of record DASRCD010000448.1, on the reverse strand, counting down.
AAGCGCGCCACATTCGCCACGTAATTAAAGTCCACAAATTTCGGCAGATCGCCATATTCAATGCCGTTTTCGGTGCGCAGCGTCTGGTGCTGATGATTGAAGTCCTCGCGATATTCAGTGAAGCGAACTGCGGCAAACCCTGATTCATTAAATGCGCTATGATCCCCGCCGCGCAGATAGCGATCACGACGGAAGATCAGCTTGGGAACAAATGAACCAAAATCATAGGTCTCACTCACGGAATTAACATAACGGGCAAGCTGGCGTGAAGCAGAATCATTCTCGCCGCCAACGGAGCGTATGCGGCGAAGGTCGGCTTCTGTTGCCGCGGCGGGAATGCCTTCAGAAAAAACACGCACCCAGTTTTTATTTTGTGCAGTATCGCCCGGCGTAGTGTTGCCGCCCACAATGTCATTGTTCAGCACGCCTTCAAGCTGCCAGCCCTGTTCCTTGGCCATCTTGGCAAAATGGGTGCTGCCGTTCAGTCCCTGCTCTTCACCGGCCACGGTCAGAAAAATAATGGTCGCGGGAAATTTATGCTTGCTGAGCACACGCGCGCACTCAATGGAAACTGTTGTGCCGCTGCCATCGTCATTTGCGCCAGGAGCGGGAGCCGTGGAGTTCATTACATCAGAGTTGCGCGAATCGTAATGTCCTGTAACCAGGTAAACCCGCTTGGCCTGCTCCGGGTCCGTGCCTTTCAGGATTGCATAAACATTCTGGATTTCCGTGGGCTGTGGAATGCGGTCTTTGGGGCCTTTTGGCTGCTCAATGAATGTATCCGTCTTGACTTCCAGGCATCCATTGCATTCTGATGAAATACGCTCAAATTCTGATTTGATCCAGTTGCGCGCGGCTACAATGCCCTGGTTTGATGTGGCTGCATCCGGGTTGTTGACGGAAAGCGTGCTGCGCGTTCCAAAGCTGACCAGCTTTTCAATGGTTTGCTGCACACGCTGCGGGGAAACATCTTTTATAATTTGAGTAATGGCAGGGTCGCGTTCCCGTTTGCTTCTGGCGGGAGTTTTTTCTGTCTTCTTTTTTTCTGTGTTCTTTGGAACCGCTGAACGGCTGCTTTTTTTTGCTGCAGGCTTTTGGGCAACGGCATAAGTAGACGCAAGCATCAGAAGCGCAATCGAGATGATAATTAATTTGTTATGGCGCAGGAGTAACATTCAGACCTCAATTTGAGAACTTGACGACAACCCCAAGAGATTCTAAATATAATCACGTGGTACTGGCCACTCTTCTGTGGCAGCCCCATTAGGAGGAAAGTGAAATGGCAATTTGCCCGGAATGCGAAACCGATCTCGATCTGGACGAAGAAGAACTCGACGAAGGCGAGATTGTTTCATGCCCGGAGTGCGGCTCGGACTTTGAAGTCGTCACCAAGCATCCGCTGGAACTGAACCCCATTGATGAGCTTGATGAAGACGATGAGGATGAAGACGAAGACGAGGAAGACGAGGATAGTGATTACTAAACTGCGCTGGCGTCCGATAGCGGCTGCTTGCGTTGTTTCCTGGCTCTTCTTCACGCTGCTCCAGCCCGCCGCTTTGGCGAATGATAAAAACAAGGAAAAACCATACGCCCTGATTTTCGGCACAGCTTATGGGCCGGATGATCGTCCGCTGTACGGGGTAAAGGTCACAATTCAGTCGCAGGGAAAAAAGCACCAGAGCTGGGAATTGCTTTCTGACCATCGCGGAGAGTTTGCCCAGCGTGTGCCTGCGGGAACGGCCGATTATCTGGTCAAGGGAGAAGCGGTGTATGCTCCTGTTGGTTCAGATGGCAAACCGCAGCTTTCAAAAAAGAAAAAACTCAGGGGTGAGACCAGGGTTCGTATAGATAACGACGAGCGTAAAGACATCGGATTGCATCTGCAATAGCGGGCCGGCAAAAGGAGTGCTCTTGATGAAACGGCGAACCATCATTACGGCTGTTTTGCTTGCCTGTGGTGTGTTTGCCTGCATTGGCGCTTCTCCGGCTGTGGCTGAGATGCAGCGAGGCTCGCAAAATGAGCCCCGAACGCTGGTGGGTCACGTTTTAAATGACCGCAGCGAACCTGTGCAGAAGGCCATTGTTTACGTCAAGAACACTAAAACTTTGGCAATCAAGACATACATCACTGAGGCGGATGGCAGTTATCGCTTTCCCGGCTTGGCGCCCAATGTGGATTATGAAGTGTATGCCGAGCATGAAGGCGCCCATACCGATACCAAAACGCTTAGTGGTTTTGATAACCGCAAGGAAGCAAATATTACGCTGAAACTTCACGCAAAATGAATTGTCAAAGAGCATCCAAGAAAAAGGCCGTCCACTAGGGACGGCCTTTTGATTTAGCTGATATATTGCGCTATTCCTGGTCGTTGCCTGCGCGCTTCCAGTTAATGATATCGCCCAACGTGGTGGTAGCGCTAGATGCAGGGTGCTTGTAAGCTTCAACATCGGCGCGGCTGGCTTCTTCACCCACGGCGCGCAGACTCAAGCCTACTTTCTTTTCATCAGCGTTCATCTTGATGATCTTAAAGTCATGTTCCTGGCCGGCGTCCAGTTTCACTGGTGCTCCGTTGGAATCAGTGGCTTCAGAGTTGTGGCAAAGGCCTTCAACGCCTTCCGCAATTTCAACGAAAGCGCCAAATTGCGCCAGACGGAGGACTTTTCCATGGACAACATCACCAATGCGGTGCGTCTGGAAGAAGGTCTCCCAGGCATCCGGCTGAAGCTGCTTCACGCCTAGTGACAGGCGACGCTGCTCCGGCTCAATGCCCAGCACAATGGCCTTTACCTTCTCGCCCTTCTTCAGGACTTCAGAAGGATGCTTTACGCGCTTGGTCCAGCTCAAATTGCTCACGTGGACCAGGCCGTCAATGCCGTCTTCAATTTCAATGAAAGCGCCAAAGTCAGTCAGGTTGCGGACCCGACCTTCCACGGTTGAACCAATGGGATATTTCTCGTGCAGACGCTCCCATGGGTTCGACTCAAGCTGCTTCAAGCCCAGCGAGATGCGGCGTTCCGTGGAGTTCACGTTCAGCACCACGCACTCAATCTCATCGCCGATATTCACCAGCTTGGAAGGATGTTTCATCCGCTTGGACCACGACATTTCGCTCACATGGACCAATCCTTCAATGCCCTGTTCCAACTCGACGAAAGCACCGTAATCGGTCACGCTCAGAATGCGGCCCTTGACGCGTGCGCCAATCGGATAGCGTTCAGCGGCGTCCAGCCACGGATCAGGCGTGAGCTGCTTAAAGCCAAGAGAAACGCGCAGCTTTTCCGGATCATATTTCAGGACTTTCACCTGGATCTGGTCGCCAACGTGGACCAGGTCGCGGGGATGTGTCAGCCGGCCCCAGGACATATCGGTAATGTGGAGCAGGCCGTCAATGCCTCCCAAATCAACAAAAGCGCCGTAGTCGGTCAGGTTCTTCACCGTGCCGGTCATGATCGCGCCTTCAGCCAGATGCTCCAGCGTTTTGCCGCGCTTGGAGGCAATTTCCTCATCGAGGATGGCTTTACGCGAAACAACGATATTGCCGCGCTTCTTGTTGAGCTTAATGACCCGAACTTCAATCTCCTGGCCTTTTAGCGTTTCCAGGTTGCGCACAGGATGAACATCTACCTGCGATCCCGGCATAAACGCCTTCACGCCAATATCCACGGAGACCCCGCCTTTTACCCGCTCCACCACGGTGCCTTTTACGGCTTCCTTGGAGTGGTAGGCCTTCTCGATGTTCTCCCAGACCCGCACGCGCTGCGCCCGTTCATGCGAAAGCAGAACGGACCCTTCTTCATTCTCACCGCGCTGGACCATCACTTCAATTTCCTGGCCCGGCTGGAATTTCACGTTGCCGTGAGCATCAGTGACTTCAGCAATCGGAACAAGCCCTTCCGATTTGAAGCCGATGTCCACAACAACATGCGTGGGGGTAATCTTGATCACGGTGCCTTTGAAGACGTTGTCTTCACTGGGCGCCGGTTCAGTTTCAAGGGTGTACGATTCAAGAGCTGCGGCGAAATCGTCCATATGCGTTTCTTCTTTTTGGGCAACACCCGCGATGGGCTGCTCAGGAGATTGAGTTTGAGAATTATTCCCGGACATAGTGGTTAAATTTTCGTAGGACTGTACGGAATCCGCCGAACTGTTGGATTCAGCATCCGACGAGAACTCCTCGTTGCGTGCTGTGTGATCGATCATATTCCGTAAGTCGCCAATGGACCTGAACACGGCTGGAACTCATTCGAGAGGCAGTAGTGCTGAAGGCAGACTCGGGGCCCCGAGTCCCACTGGTTATGTGTCGCCTTCTGATGTTCTTTTTGAAAGCTTGAAACCAGCGGCCGGATCTTATGCAGCCCTGAATAGGCCATAAGACTCCTTCGACTATAACAATGGCCTAAGGCACTGTCAAACCTCTGCACACGTTAAAATTGCTTAAAACCCTAACCCCGTCGTATCTTTTCAAGGGCATGGATTTTCTATTTACCCCGTGGCGTTACGCTTACATTTCTACGGCGAATAACGCCAATCATTGCGTGTTCTGCGGCATCGCCCAGTCCCAAAATGACACACAAAATTACGTGGTCCATCGCGCTCAATACTGTTTCGTGGTCCTCAATGCTTTCCCTTACACCTCAGGCCATATCATGGTGGTTCCCTATGACCACCTGGATGAACTCCAAAAGCTTCCTTCACCCGCAGCCGAAGAGATCATGTCCCTTACGCAAAGGCTGGAAGGCGTTCTCCGCGATCTCTACCACCCCGATGGCATCAACCTGGGCATGAATCTTGGCAAAGCTGCCGGAGCCGGCGTTGCCGGCCATATTCACATGCACATCCTGCCGCGCTGGTTTGGCGACGTAAACTTTATGAGCGCCATTGGCGAAACCCGCGTGCTTCCTGAAGATTTGCAAACTACTTACAAACGAATCCGCGAAAAATTCTGACCAGCCCCGCTAGGCAGACTCAGGCATTAGCGACCTGTTCAACTGAGTCTTATCCGCATTCTGTAGCAAACAAAGGGCTTACGCGATTCAACAAGCCAGTCATAGACCAGTCGATGCTGCTGTTTTTTCAAAGATCAAAGAACCCAACCCAATGCCTTCCCAGAACATTTGTCTGTTAAGGCAGTAACGAAATACTAGCTGAATCTGTCAGGCGAATCAAATACGAAATAGTACATGCTGTGGAATTCCACAAAATGATTCCATTCAGCCCGAGGAAATAAATCCGGCTGATTTAAGAAAAAATAACTCGTGCACCTTATATCGTTACCCGATCTAATCTGCACTTTGTATATAGGGGCTCTGTGTTCGCTATCAACAGAGTCCATAAGGGGCAGAGTTTGGCAGCTGCTCTTCCATGCAACTGTAAGGAAAGCCATGAAACCCGCACGTATATTTCACTGGAAGTCTGCAATGTTCAAGTTGTCACCCGATGAAAAAATAATAAATTCTTTCAGTCCGCTCAATAGCCGGGGCCATCTCAAGACATGCGCGCTGTGCTCGCAAATTGCATTTCGCGTTCTGCGGATTCAGTCCCCATCCGAAGAACGGGAGATTGGCTTATGCGGAGCACATTTCAAGGAAGCAGGCATAATTTATCCAGACGTTCGCAAGCCGCAATGAACCTCAAATCCAGTAAATGATTCGTGTTCGCCAGCGGGTGAAACTCCTGCCATTGCGAGGCTCTTGGCCCTTACCGCCGCAGTACCGTCTCTTCCGGGTCCAGCAGAATTTCCTTTGTCCCCGCGGGAGCGGTTATGCTGAACTCTGTCTTGGCATCGTCCGCAAACACAAATGCCAGAAAATGCGATTTGCCCGTTGCATCCACTGCATATAAGGGCAGGGCGGTCACCATATCGTGCGCGGCATGGTCTTCAACAATGGTTCCGGTTACTTTCAGCCTGCCTCCACTGGACGTCATGTGGACGTTCTGCATGGAAAATTGTGGGACTGAATTTCCATTGATCCAGCTATCAAAAAACCAGTCGAGTGATTTCTTTCCTTCATAGCCCAAAGAAGCGGGCATTATCTGTTCAAAAGCGCGTTGCAACTCCAGCGTGGAAATTTTGTGGTTTGAGGCGCGCGCCAGCAGGCCTTTCAGCGCGGAAAAGAAGAGAGCGTCATTATGCCCGCCGCCGGATTCGCGCAGCATGGTGCGCAGCATGTGGATTAGCCACGTGCCCCGGCCATAAAGCACACGCTCATAAGCGTCAGGAAATTTTGACGACGTTAACCTATGCCCCAGCGTGACTGGGCCTGCATCGGCAATGATGCCGTCTTTGTTTTCACGCAGCAGTTCCCCGCGATAATAATTGAGCGCGGTTTTCATATCTCCCGGATGGCTCTGCTCCAGCATGACCAGGGCGCTGTAATTGGCTAGTGCTTCAATAATCCACTCATCGCGATAGCTGACCCAATCCACCGCATCTCCCCACCACTGGTGCGCGGTTTCATGGGAGAGCATCAGGCGGCTCAGCAGCAATTCCACATAAGGATCGCGCAAACCCACGGCGCGGCGTTCATCCGGTGAGAGAAACGCCGTGCTCGATAAATAAACCAGCCCCGGCCATGACTGGCTTACAAGGCCGGGAAGCTGCGTGATCTCCAGATTGGAGTAGGGAAAAGGGTCAAGCTCCGTGGAAAGAAACTGGATTGTGGTTGCGGCCTGCTGCGCGATCTGCTGCGCCTCTTTTCCCGGATCAGGATGTCTACCTACCCTGGCTTCAGCCCCCGCCAGCGACTTTTCCACTACATGCCCGCCGTAAGCGTGAATTGCCACATTCCCGGCTGCGGAAGTTGCAGCGGCATACTTGCCCAAGTTGAATCCCGCGCGGCCAATTGGCTTTTCCGTAACAAAATGCGTGGTGCGCTGGCCTGAGTCCACCGTGCTTGAAACCTGCTTGCCTGTTGCCACTACTGACCAGTCCGCCGGATATTCAAAAATAAGATCAAAATTGCTGAAAGCAGGTCCCACATTCGGATACCATGTGCCTCGCGCACCCACATAAATCAGGTCGCCGCCGGCATCGAACATCACCGGGCCGGAATATTTTAAAGAAAGCTTCACCGGCTTTCCTTTTTCCAGTGGAGTGGGCAGTACAACGCCGATCAAATCATCGCCGCGCCGTGCGAGATCGCTGCCGCTGATCGCTTCATTCTGGATAAATTCAATCGGCGCGTCATTACAGCGCACCTCGCTTAATTTGAGGTAGCGTGAAAGCTCCAGGATGACTGTTCGCTGCCCGGAGAAGCGCGGAATCAGCATGAACTCCGCCTCTGCGCTCAAGTCTGTGGGCGGTTGTACTTTCACGCGCAGCTTGTAGTCAGACATTTCATAAATGGCACGCGTCGTCGGGTCTTCCTCGCCTGCGGCTTCACGGATGGAGCGCATGGGGAATGAAGTCCAGATGTCATAGTAGGTAGCGTTATTCAGCACATTCGATTGGGCAACGCTGATTTGCTCAGGGGAATTGGTGTTAAAAAACACGTCAAAGATCCCCGCCGGTGCGCCGCCCACGCGTAGATGCAGGAAGCGCGATGCTGTCTCTCTGGCGTCTGTCATGGATTGCAAGATGCTCAGCGCGTCAGCCCGCGCCAGAAAAGTGGCAGGCTCATGCCAGCGTGCAATGAACTCTTCCGCGTCCTCCGCGGGACGGCGAAACCCGGAGCGCAGCTCCTGCGTAACCTTGTCGTCAGAAAAACGGAAATAAGCTGACTGGAAACGCTGCTCCAGCACGGCGGAATTGGTAAACAACGCCAGTGACGTGCGCTCCGCACGATTGGGCGGCACCAGCAGCACCTCGCCCACGCCTTCAAACACCGCGCCGGTCACATGCCCATTCACTTCGCGCATCAGCGCCATGGTCCCATCGCTAATAGAGATGTGCAGGTCTTCCAAAAGGAAAGAGACATCGCGTACATGGTAAACATCTTTTATGTTAAAGACCGGGTTCAGGAGGTCGCGGTAAAGGGCCACTGCGCTTGAAGCCGGCGCAGCGCTCTGGGCGTGCGCGCGCGTAAAGCCAAGGACCAAAAACAGCAGTAGTACCTTCGTTACTCGCAGGGTGAAGACATTCTTCATAGAAATGCCATAATTTACTTAGACTTTTTACGCGTGAAATCGATTATCACATTTTGTATCGCCGCACTTTTTTCATGTGCTGCTTATTCAGACACCATTATTCTGAAAAATGGTGACCGTATCCATGCCGATTCCGCGCATGAAAGCAATGGCCGTGTGGAATACACCGTCGGCGACAATACCCTGACCATCCCCAAATCCATCGTCGTCCGCATTGAAAAAGGCCCCATAGTAACGGCATCACCTGCAAGTTCTGTGCCTTCTGGCGCTATTGATCCGCCTCCGCCGCATGAAGAAATGGCGGCCTCCGGCGATCTGGTTGCCCGCGTCATCCGCAACGGCGTGATAGACGCCGCCGCGATCAAAGACATTGAAAGTGAAAACATTCCGGAGCAATCCGCCTCCGCCAATTCTATTGCGGCGAATTTTGAGGAAAAGCGCAATAATTACGGGGCAGCAGCCCGCTATTTACAGGCAGCGCTTGTGTTCCTTCCCGGCCACGGAGTGCTGCTGGAAAACTTTACCGCTGTTTTATTAAAGCTCGGCAATAACGATGAAGCCCTGCTGCGGGCGCAGCAGGCCGCGCATGCCAGTCCGCAGTCGGCAGATGCTTTCCTGCTGCTCGGCTTTGCTTATTACAAGACTGACCATAACCATGAAGCGATTGCGGCGCTGAAAAAGGCTTTGCAGTTGCGTCCTGATGCAAGAACGCAGCAACTACTCGACAAAGTGGAGCGCGAGTCCCGTACGGAAGCCGACTTTCGCCAGCAGGAGAGCAGCCATTTCACCTTGCGCTATGAGGGTTCCCAGGCTTCAGACATTCTGCGCACGCAGGTTTTAGATCTTCTTGAAGCCGATTACCGGGAGTTATCCGTGGACCTTGGCGCAGCGCCCAAAAACATTTACGTTTCACTTTACACAGACCAGGCATTTTTTGATGTGACGCATGCCGCTGCCTGGACCTCCGCGCTGAATGATGGCAAGATCCGCATTCCCATCTCCGGTGTGAAGTCCGTTACCCCGGAAATGGCGTCCGTCTTGAAACATGAACTGGCGCATTCGTTTATCGCGCAAATTACGCACAACCGCACGCCAAGCTGGTTGAATGAAGGCATTGCTCAGGTGGAACAGGGGATGACTACGGTGGCAATTGGCCAGCGTCTGGCTTCACTCTATGACTCCGGACGGCAGGTCCCGCTCAACCAACTGGAAAGCGAATTTCAGGGATACAGTACGGCGGAAGCATCCGTGGCCTATGCGGAAAGTCTGGCTGCCGTGGAATATATCCGCGCCACTTACGGCATGAGTGATCTTGCGCGATTGCTGCAACGCCTCGGGGATGGCCAGGGCATTGAGTCTGCGCTGCGCAGCACCATTCACGGCGGCTATGCGGAGTTGGAAGCGGAGATTACCGGATATCTGAAAAAGAATTACGGCGCGTGAACCTGGTCCGCCTGGTTGCCGTGAGTCACGCGCAATTCGAGCCGTACACCATCTTCCAATTTAATAGTGTGCTGCATTGAAATCAGAATGCGTCCAGCCCCGTCTGCGGAACGGGACAGATTGACCGCGTCAATATCAGTGGCGTATGTGCCCTGCACTGACTTTGTATGCTGATCCATGTCGCCTCTAAAGGGCGATTCTCCCGTAGGCCCATTCACATTTTTAGGCATGGAAGGCCCTTTGGGCGCAGGATAATGTCTCTCTTGCGGCTGCGATGACGCTGGATTCACGCCCGGCGGAGTGGGGCCACTGGGAGCTGCGCTCATCTGTATGCGGGGCGCTGCTCCTACTGCCAAAAGGTCAGAGTTGAAAGATAGTTCCTGTCCGTTCTTCAGCAGGAACTTATCAATCACAAACCCCAGCCTGGATTCGTGGTTCTCTTTGGTTAAAGGCTGGGCTTCTGTCACGTGCCCCATCACCTTCATGTCCCGACGCAGCACGATTTTGCCCTGAGACACAACTTCAGTAAGGAGTTTTGCCGTCACCAGATCGCCCGGCTTTACTTTTTTGGCGTCTATGGTTTTTGACAATTCAAGATAGAGAATTGTGTTGTTCTCAAGAACAACCGGTGCGGCTTCAGCCCCATTTTGTGCCCCCAGGCCGTAGGCCGCTATAGCATTCACGTTCAACAACGAGGCAGCGAGCAGAACTGTCCGAAGAACTGTCATTGCTTCCCCCCAATTCGTGACTTGCTGAATTAGGCAGATTTTATACGCATTCCCGGGCAGCGGCTATTACTTTGTACAGGATGCCGCTATAAATGAAATTTGACCGTCGCAGTGGTTTCCACCATCACCGCCTTTCCATCCAGCAGATATGGCTTATATCTCCATTGCTTGATGGCCGTAACAGCGGCATCAGCGAGAAGCGGATCTCCATGGATGGCGGTCACGTCTACAGGAATTCCTTCTGTGTCAATTTTCATTCGGACCAGCACGTCGCCCTGTATATGGTTCTTTTTGGCTTCTTTGGGATAAACCGGAGCCATATAGTGGATTCGGCTCCCTTCCATAACTCCTGGTGACACGCTAAGTTGCAAAGACCGCGTGGTTCCGCCACTCTGCGCCATGGATGGCACTAGCAAATTCGGCAGCATACATAAGAACAGCAAGATTCTGGTTCTCATAACCGATTATCGTCGGGCAAACCCATGCTCCTGTCAATCACATCTATTTAAGAATGCTTTCTGGTAGCATTTCTGCATGAAGCGCTTGCTTATAGTCGCCGGAGTGATTGTTGCGGTCCTTGTTCTGATCGTTGTTCTGGTGCCGCTGTTCATTAACGTTGATAGTTTCCGTCCAGACCTGGAAAAGAAACTTTCCGCCGCGTTAAACCGCCAGGTGCAGATCGGCAAGCTGGATGCTTCCATCTTCAGCGGTGGCGCTTCAGCCAGCCAGATCTCCATTGCAGACGATCCGGCCTTCAACAAAGGGCCGTTCCTGCAGGCTGCATCAGTGAAGATCGGCGTGCAATTGATGCCGCTGATTTTTTCCCGCCAGCTCAAAGTGAATTCCATTACGGTCCAGCAGCCGCAGATTACGTTGATTGAAAATGCTGAAGGCAAGTGGAACTACTCCACTTTCGGCGGCGGGGGCCAGAAAGCCAGCTCCGAATCCACAAGCAAGCCGATGGATATCTCCGTCGAGAAATTTGAAATCGCGGATGGAACAGTCCGTGTGGGCCATAACAGCGGGCATTCCGTGGGCAAGGAAAGCGTTTATCAGAAAGTAAATCTGGTGGCGCATAACATCTCCACCCAGACCGCCATGCCCTTTACGCTCTCCATGGAGATGCCGGGCGGCGGCACGCTCAATCTGGACGGACAGGCAGGCCCAATCAACTCTGCCGATTCCGCCAAAAGTCCTCTGGATGCCAAAATCACGCTTAAGCACGTGGATCTTGCCGCGACCGGCTTTGTCGATCCCAGTTCCGGAATTGCTGGCATTGTGGATTTTGACGGCCAAGTGAAATCCGATGGCCATAAAATCCACTCGGAAGGCAAAGCCACAGCTACAAACCTGCGCGTGATTAAAGGCGGACAGCCCGCAAAGCAAGCGGTCTCACTGGACTATAAATCTGACTACTCGCTTGACTCTGAAACCGGCACCATCAATGCCAATCTCCATACAGGCAACAGCGTAACTAATGCCAGTGGAACGCTAAACACCAAAGGAGAAGACACCACTGCCAATTTGAAGATTCAAGGCAAGAACATGTCGGTCAATGATGTGGAAGGCCTGCTGCCGGCCTTTGCCGTGGTATTGCCTTCCGGAGCTTCTTTGCAGGGCGGCAATATCAACATGGACCTCACGGCGCAAGGCCCGCTGGACCGTCTTGTGATCACAGGCCCGCTCAGCATCACTGGCACGCATCTCTCCGGTTATAACCTGACCTCAAAGCTTGGTTCTCTAGCTTCCTTTACCGGCAATAAAGGCGGCAGCACGGATACGCTGATCCAGACCCTGAGCTCCGCTTTGCGCGTGGCGCCGGATGGCATCAAGGCCGATAACATTGTGCTTGACGTTCCATCGCTAGGCAATTTGACCGGCAATGGCGTAATTAGCAGCAACAATGCTCTTGATTTCAAAATGCTGCTCAAGCTTTCCGGCAATGCCAGCAATCTGCTTGGCAGCCTGACCGGTATTTCTGCTTCCACACAGAGCAAAGGCCTGCCATTCCAGATTACAGGCACCACTTCCAACCCTGAGTTCCGGCCTCTTCTGGGTGATGCCATCAAAGGCAATCTTCAAAACACTCTGCTGAACGCGGTCCAGGGAAATAAGAATGGCACCCAGCAGAATCCTAAACAAAGCCTGCAGGATGCCCTTGGCGGCCTGCTGGGCAAGAAGAAAAAGCAGCAATAATCGCCGGTTCCAGCGTTCTTATAGCATTGCCACGGCGCTCTGCGCTGCTAGAATAGTTATCAATAGCCCAATTATTCGTAAAAAGGTCATCTTTGTTATGTTGAAGAAATTATCTCTGCTTGCTTGCGCATGTGTTTTGGGCGTGGTTGCGCTCCACGCTGACAATATTGTGGATGAAATTGTTGCCCGTGTTGACGATCAGATCATTACCCGGTCGGACGTGGAAAAGGCCAAGCAAACCACAATCGAAGAACTCAAGCAGCGCTTCCCCTCTGACTGGCAGGCTAAGTGGGACAAAGCACAGGGAGATGTACTGCGCGACCTCATCGACCAGCAGCTTCTGCTGGAACGGGGCAAGGAGCTTGGAATCACCGGTGAAACTGATGTTGTGAAGCGCCTGGACGCAATGCGTAAACAGATGGGGCTGGCCAGCATTGACGATCTGGAGAAGGAAGCCCAGAAGCAGGGGGTTTCCTATGAGGATTTCAAGGAGCAGATACGCATCGGCGCGGTAACACAGCAGGTAATTGGTCAGGAGGTCGGCGCAAAAATCCATATCTCGAATGAAGACATTCAGGATTGGTACAACAAGCACCAGAAAGAACTGGATGGACCGGAAATAATCGGCTTGAGTGAAATTCTGATTTCCACTCAACCAGCCCAGCAGAACGTGGAAAACAAAGACAAAGTAAATCAGGACCAGCCTCTCCCGGAAGATCCGGCCAAGGTTGCTGAAGCTGAAGCAAAGGCAAAACAGATTCTTGAGCAGCTTCACAAAGGTGCAAAATTTGAAGATCTGGCAAAGAAAAATTCAGACGGCCCCACAGCGGCGCAAGGCGGCAATTTAGGCGACTTTAAACGCGGCGAACTGGCAAAAGACCTTGAAGATAAGACGTTTGCGCTCAAAGCAGGTGAAACGACTGACGTGATTCGGACCAAGCAAGGCTTCATCATTTTGAAAGTTACCGGGCATCGTGCAGCCGGAATACCTCCGTTGAAAGACGTGGAAGAGCATATTCGCGAGACCATTTACTCTGACCGTCTTGAACCGGCAGCGCGTGCTTACCTGACCAAGCTGCGCGAAGATGCTTTTATTGATGTTAAGTCTGGCTTTGTGGATACCGGCGCGAGCCCGAACCAGCAGAATAACAAGCCTGTGATTGTGGCTGCCAATAACACTGACAACGTGAGCCGCCCGGGAAAATCGCCCAAAAAGAAGAAAAAGTTCGGCATCTTTTAGTACCTTTCTGAGAACCGGCCCAGGCTCTCTGGGCCGGTTTAAAATCGCGCCTTAACCCTTGCTCTTCGCCACCTAACCTCACAACCTGAGCTACTCTGGTTGCGTCATACCAAGAGTTATGGACGCAAAAACCTGGATCGCCATCATCGCTAATTTCGTCGTGATCGCGGGGCTGATCTCTTACGGATTCAACCTGTTCGCCGAATACCACGCCACTGGCCGCTGGGCCAAAAATATCACCGGCCTGCTTGCCGGTATAGGTATGTTGGCGCTTGCCGCCTCCATGCTGCTCACGCCACGCAATGCTCTGGTGATCCTGCAAATGGCCCAAACTGGCGCTGCGCGCGTGTTTCTCATTATCAGCAGCATACTGTTAATGGCCGCTATCGCCGCGTTTGGCATTATCAATTATTCGCGGCCTTTGCGGTTGTGGCATGAGCGTCGCATCGGCAGGGACTTGCGCCAGGGATTGCCTAAAATTCCTTAATCGATACAACAATACAATTAATAAAATTTGGAACCGCAGCCACCCCGGCTGTGCTCATGCGCTTTCCATTTGCATTCCTGCTCTGCATGGCTAGAATGTCTCTCCTATGCGAAAACATTTAACCGTAGTTGCTCTGGCAGTTCTTGCTCTAACAGCGATGGCGCAGCAAGCACAAGCGCCTGTGGCGATTACAGCTGAACCTCACCATCATCTGGTGGTGGACAACAAATATGTGCGTGCCTTTGCATTTTCCGTAAATCCCGGCGACACAACGCTGATGCATAAGCATGAGCACGATTATCTCGGCATTTTCATTGGGGATTCCACCGGCACCAATACCAAGGAAGGCGGGCAGCCCACGCCGGCCACTTTCAAGGATGGTGACGTGAAATTTGCAGCCGCCGGGGTTGTGCATGCGGTAGCTGGTACAGGCAGCGCTCCGGTGCGTAACGCTACCATTGAACTGCTGCAACCCACCACCAATCCCAAGGCCTGCACGGAATCATGCGCAGTTTCCATTCCGTGCGACTCTGCTGACAAATCCAAGTGCGCCACCGGCAACAAGGCTTTCAGCTCAGACCAGTGGACCGTCACTATTTTCACGCTGCCGGTTGGCTCAAAGTATGCAGAACATACCCATGCGGGCCCTTACCTTACCGTGGAACTCGCGGATTCGGACGTCACGATGAATGTTAAGGGCAAATCATCCAAGGCGCATTCTAAGGCCGGCGATATCAAGTGGCATGAACCTGAAACACATTCCGTGACCAATACCGGCAAGACGCCAGCAAAGGTCGCGGTGCTGGAATTTAGCCCATCAAAATAAGCAACTTCTTAGTTGATTCGTTCCTGGCAACAGATGCGCCCGCAGGTCTATTGACCTTTGTAACCGCGGTTTTCAGGGTTTTACCGGCTTGCGGGTGCATGCCTCTTCTTCATAAAATTATGATTATGCAAAAGTCCCGTATCGCGGGACTGGTGCTTCTGGCCACGGCCGCTTTGGCGCAACAGCAACAGTCCGTGGAAATTACCTCTGACCCCAGTCATCATCAGGTCCTGCAAAATGAATACGTTCGTGTGTTTGATGTAACAGTTGCTCCCAAAGCGACCACGCTCGTGCATCGCCATGGCCATGATTATTTGTTTGTCACTCTGGGCGACTCAGACATCACGAATGCGCGCGTCGGCGAAAAACCTGTTTCTCTGAAACTGAAAGATGGTGAGGTCCGCTTCACGCCGGGGAACTTTGCGCATGCCGCCATCAATAACAGCAGCAAGCCCTTTCATAACACAACAATTGAGTTGCTGAATCCCTCTACTAACGTAAAAACCTGCACGGAAGCATGCGAGATGCCTGCGCCATGCGCATCAGAAAAAGCGGCCTGCGCCACTATCTATCCTTTGATCTCTTCTGATCAATGGACCGCGATTCTGATCAAGATTCCGCCCGGAGGACGGTTGGAAAATCACGCGCGCTCCGCGCCGCATCTTTTTATTCCGGTTTCTGACCTGGACTTGGCAGTGGATTTAGGAGATCCCAGCAGGACTTTCAGGCTCAAGCGGGCATCCGGCCAGGTGAACTGGATACCGGGCAGAGGAACAGCGCCAACGCTGGTGAATGACACTGCAAACCCACAGCAGTTTGTTGTGCTGGAATTCAAGGCAGAAAAGCCATGACGACATCAGAAACCCATACAAATCCGGACACTCCAGAGACGCTGGCCTATAACCGCACCAAGCGATGGCTGGAACTTGCCGACCTGGTTGTGAGCTTTGGCTTCCTTATTGCGCTGCTGGCCACTGGATGGACCAATACCCTGAGCGCCCTGGCTACGCGCCTTGGCCGGGACCATTACGCGCTGGATTTATTCATCTATGTATTGTTTCTCAGCGTCATCAGCAAGGTCTTGAGCTTTGGCCTGGACTTTTACAGCTTTCGCCTGGAGCACCGCTTCAACTTGTCGAACCAGCATATTGGTTCATGGATCAAAGACGCCATCAAAGGCTGGGTGCTCGGCCTTGTCTTCGCAACATTTCTGGCAGAAGTTGTTTATTCGTTCATACGCATTTCGCCGCAATACTGGTGGATCATCGGCTGGGTGATCTTCATTGCATTGTTTATCTTTTTCGCCCAGGTTGCGCCGGTGGTGCTTTTTCCGCTGTTTTATAAATTTGCTCCATTGCAGAATGAAGAGCTTAAAGCCAGGCTTGTCCGTCTGGGAGAGCGCGCCGGGACGCGCATTCGCGGCGTGTATGAATGGAAACTTTCCGAGAAGAGCAGAAAGGCCAATGCTGCACTTACCGGCCTGGGCAACACGCGGCGCATTATTGTCGCGGACACGCTGCTGCAAAATTACAGTGACGATGAAATTGAAGCAGTTCTGGCCCACGAACTGGGCCACCACGTTCACGGCCACATCCTGAAAAATATTCTGGTAGAGGCTGCAGTCACGCTGGCGGGCTTTTGGGCTGCGAATGAGGTGCTGCGCTATGCCATTGATGACCGCAAGATGTTCCAGCATCTGGCCGATTTTGCCAACCTGCCGCTGCTTGCCCTTGTGGCCAGCGGACTTTCCCTTGTCCTGATGCCGGCCTTGAATGCTTATTCGCGCTTCACGGAGCGCCAAGCCGATCTCTACTGCTGGAAGTGCGTGGCTGACGTTACGCCTTACATTACAGCAATGGAGAAACTAGGCAAGCAGAACCTGAGTGAAAGCCATCCTTCACGGCTGGTGGAAGTGCTCTTTCACTCACACCCGCCGATTTCCAAGCGCATTGCTGCGGCGGAAGCCTGGGCCAAGAAGCACCGGCCAAGCCTGGCGACATAGTTTGCGGCAGAAACCAATGGCTTTTGCTTAGAGACGTAGCATGCTACGTCTTGGCTGATCGCACCATCTCGGCCACGCGCTGCAGATCTTCTTCCGTATCCACGCCAACGGTGTTGAACGGCGTCTCCGCTACGTAGATGTCAATGCCGTTATCCAGAAAGCGCAGTTGCTCCAGCCGCTCTGCGGCTTCCAGCTTTGATTCCGGAAGATTGCAGAATCGGTCCAGCGCGGCCCGGCGATAGGCATAAAAGCCCAGATGCTTGAAATATTTCACGGCTGAGTTTTTATCGCGATCATACGGAATCGTGGAGCGTGAAAAATAAAGCGCACGGCCATCCAGCGCTGTTACCACCTTCACCGCATTGGGATTGTCCACGTCATGCGCCGGGCATGGCGTCATGATGGTGGAAACCATGACTTTGGCGTCCTGCATGGGCTTCAGCAGCGCATCCAGGTGCTCCGGACGCGCCAGCGGTTCATCGCCCTGGATATTTACATATACGTCCGCTGCAAGGCGCTGCGCCACCTCATACACACGATCCGTCCCGCTGCGATGCTCAGACGAAGTCATCTGCGCTTTCCAGCCCTGCGCCTGGGCAAACTGCATTACCTCTTCAGAGTCGGTGGCGATGATTACGTCTTTGAGTAGCGGAGAATTTTTGGCCGCTTCATAGACTCTCGCAATCATCGGCTTGCCTGCTATCTCACGCAGCACCTTGCGCGGCAGCCGTGTAGAAGCCAGCCGCGCAGGAATGATGGCCACGGCGGAAAAGGAAGCTGTCATAAGCGCCCATCCTGTCCGCCATTGCCATTCTGCTTCAGGAAATTCTCACCAGAATCCCCGCCCAGCCAAAAGCGATGCAAGCCCACACTAGCTACCTCTTCCGCAGTTGTTGCAGCTTCTGTGACTTTTCTTCCACGCTCTTCACCAGCTTGGCCTTCATCTCTTTCAACTTGCCGCCAACCGTGGTATTGCTCAGGCCAATGATCTGCGCTGCCAGAATTCCGGCATTGGTCGCGCCGGGCTTGCCAATGGCAGTGGTGGCCACGGGAATACCCGCCGGCATCTGCACTATGGCCAGCAATGAATCCATGCCGTTGAGCGCGGTGGAAGGAATGGGCACGCCGATCACTGGCAGCGTTGTTTCCGCGGCAATCACGCCCGCCAGATGCGCCGCTCCACCCGCTCCGGCGATAATCACCTTGATCCCGCGTCCGGCGGCGTTGCGCGCATATTCTGAGGTCCGCGCTGGTGAGCGATGCGCTGAAGTTACGTCAATCTCATAGGCAATGCCAAAGTCATCCAGCGCTTTGGCGGCTTCATTCATGATTTCGAGATCGGAATCCGATCCCATTACAATCGATACAAGAGGGCTCTCTGCCATTAGTTCTTCACTCCAATTTTAAAGATCAAAGTTTTTCCAAATCCTTCATATCTTCCACTGCCCCGCCATAGTAGGTGGTATCTTCCACCACCACATTATCCAAGTTGGCGCCCTTCCAAATCGAACCGCAGACCACGCATCCGCGAAAAGTTGCTCCACGAAGATCAGCGTCACGAAAATCGGAGATCTTCACGTTTGAGTCTATAAAAGAAGCGCCGCGCAGGTCCGCGTCACGCAAATCGACCCAATAAACCCACGAGTTCGTGAAGATTATGCCTGCCAGTTCTGCTCCGCGTAGTGATCCCTGTTCGGGGAGTTTTATGTCATCGAAGACCCGCTGCCCCGCCTTATAGCGCCGCAATAACTCTTCTGTGGCCATTAGAAACATGAGGGCTCGCTCATTTCTTTGACCGTAGGGCGCGTGCCCCAATGTCTTTGCGGTAGTACATGTCTTCAAAACTGATCATGTTTACAGCTTCATAGGCGCGGGCAATGGCTTCATCCAGCCTTGGCGCGCGGGCCGTTACGCCAAGCACGCGTCCGCCATTCGTATAGAAAATGCCATCGCGCTTGCTAGTCCCCGCATGAAATACTTTTACGTTGTTCAATTGCGCGGCTCGGTCTAGGCCGGAAATCTGCTTGCCGCTCACAAAACTTCCGGGATATCCGCCGGAAGCCACCACCACGCAGCAGGAAGCGTCCTTTGACCACTTGAACTCGCCGTCGCTCACGCGGCCTTCAATGGAAGCTTCAATTGCGTCCAGCAGGTCGCTATCCAGCCGCATAAGCACAGCCTGCGTTTCAGGATCCCCAAAGCGGCAGTTGTATTCCAGCACCATGGGCCCGCGCGCAGTCATCATTAAGCCGCAATACAGGATGCCTCGATAGGTTGCGCCTTCTGACTTCATCCCGGCGATGGTTGGCCGCGCGATATGGTTCAGCAGCCATTCCGTCATGCCCTTATCCAGGAGCGATTCAGCCGAGTATGCGCCCATGCCGCCGGTATTCGCTCCTTTATCACCATCGCCAATGCGCTTGTGGTCTTGCGATGGCACCAGCGCCGCCACTCTTTCTCCATCGCTCAAGACCAGAAAAGACACTTCCTCGCCTTCCAGAAATTCTTCAAGCACCACATTCGCCACAGGCGAGCCCAGCAGCTTGCCGCTGAACATCTCCACTCCAGCTACAGCGGCCTCTTCTTTGGTTGTGGCAATCACCACCCCCTTGCCCGCGGCCAGCCCATCAGCCTTGACCACTACGGGAGTGGAGAACAATCCCAGCGATTTACGCAATTCTTCTTCTGATGAGCAAACCGCATAATGCGCCGTAGGAATGTTATGGCGCTGCATGAACTCTTTGGCAAAGCTCTTGCTCGTCTCCAGTTGCGCGGCTTTCTGCGTGGGACCAAAAATCTTCAGCCCGCGATGGGTGAACTCATCCACAATGCCCAGTGAAAGCGGCAGTTCCGGCCCAACAATCGTTATGTCGGGCTGGATCTGGTGCGCGGCGGAAAGCACATTGGCCAAGCTTTTAGGATCGCCGGGCAGGCACGTGGCTTCTTCACAGATGCCCCCGTTTCCGGGCAGGCAAAACAATTCAGACACGCGTGCTGACTGCCGCAGCTTCCACACCACTGCGTGCTCCCTGCCGCCACCGCCAATAACCAGGATCTTCATAAGTTCGTGCTTTTGAAAAAACTCGTATTTGGAAAAACCTGACCAGTGAGGATATAGCATCTTCGGCCAGCCGTCAGCATTGGCCGGAACTAAAGCTCATGATCGCAGATGCAAATCAGCGTTTATCCATGTTGGTCACTGGCGAATTCAGGCTGCTTATCCCACCTTTACTGCTTCGGGCGCAGGCTTGCTGGCCAGCAACTGGCGCAGTACATATTGCAGAATTCCGCCATGCTCATAGTACAGAATCTCCTGTGGAGTATCGATTCTTACCAGCGCGCTGAATTCAGTGGTGCTGCCGTCAGCACAATGAGCCCTTACCTGGACTTGTTTGCCATTGGCAAATTTACTTGCCAGCAATGCCGGAAGACCCAGAATGTCATAAACTTCATCGCCCTGGAGCCCCAGGCTCTCCGGGTTTTCCTCAGCCAGGAACTGCAGCGGCAATATGCCCATGCCCACAAGGTTGGAGCGATGGATGCGCTCATAGCTTTCCGCGATGACCGCGCGAATCCCTAACAATAACGGGCCTTTCGCCGCCCAGTCACGCGATGAGCCTGAGCCATATTCCTTGCCCGCCAGCACAATGAGCGGAACTTTATCTGCAATGTATTTAACTGAGGCGTCAAAGATGGACATGGTTTCGCCGTCAGGAAAATGGCGGGTCACGCCGCCTTCTGATCCCGGCGCAAGCTGGTTGCGCAGACGGACATTCGCAAATGTCCCGCGCACCATCACCTCATGATTACCACGCCGTGAGCCGTAGGAGTTGAAATCCTCGGGACGAACGCCATGTTCCTGCAGATATTTTCCTGCAGGGCTGCTGGGCTTGATGGAACCTGCGGGAGAAATGTGGTCAGTAGTTACGCTATGGCCCAGCTTGGCCAGCACGCGCGCTCCGGTAATGTCTTTCACCCCGGAAGGTTTCGCCGGCATGTCGTCAAAATAAGGCGCTCGCTTGATGTAGGTGGAATCAGAATCCCACAAATAGGTCTCGCCTTCAGGGACAAACAACTTTTTCCACTCCTGGTCGCCTTCAAAAATAGTTTCGTAATTTTTGGTGAACATCTCGGAATGGATGGCCTTGCGCACCGTATCCTGCACTTCCTGCTGCGTTGGCCAGATATCACGCAAGTAAACCGGCTGGCCATCTTTGCCGTTACCTAAAGGACTATCCGTGATGTTCGTGTCGATGTGCCCTGCCAGCGCGTAAGCCACTACCAGCGGCGGCGACATCAGATAATTGGCGCGCACCTCAGAGTTAATGCGGCCTTCAAAATTGCGATTGCCGGAAAGAACGGAAACCGCAACCAGCTCTTTTTCATTGATAGCGTGCGAGACATCCTGCGGCAGCGGCCCTGAATTGCCGATGCACGTGGTGCAGCCATAGCCCACAATGTGAAAACCCAGTTGCTCAAGGTAAGGAATAAGTCCGGCGTTGCGGTAATACTCCGTTACTACGCGTGAGCCAGGAGCAAGAGAAGTCTTGACCCACGGCTTGCGTTTCAGTCCTTTTTCCACGGCCTTTTTTGCAAGCAGTCCAGCGGCCATCATCACAGAAGGATTAGAGGTATTGGTACAACTCGTGATAGCCGCGATTACCACCGCGCCATCATGCAGTTGCTCGAACACGTCTTCACCTAGGTCTTTAGTGCCGGCGGGCAGCGTTGGGTCTTCAGCAATGCCAATCGGCGTGCCGCCTTCACCTTCAAAACGCTCTACTTGTGTTGGCGCAACTTTGCGCGCTTCTTTTTGCGGACGCGGTCCAATCAATGTGGGTATGGCCGCCTCAAAAGAATCTTTTGCCTTGGAAAGCGGCACGCGGTCCTGCGGACGCCGCGGGCCTGCCACACTCGGCTCAACCGTGCTCAGGTCCAGCTCCACTACATGCGAATACTCCGCATCTTGTGTTTCCACCGTGTGGAAGAGCCCTTGTTCCTTGCAGTAAGTTTCTACCAGCGCAATCTGGTCTGCGCTGCGGCCCGTAGTACGCAGATAGTTGAGCGTGGTTTCATCCACGGGGAAAATGCCGCAAGTGGCTCCGTATTCCGG
>DASRCD010000447.1:0-2889 GCA_035653315.1 Candidatus Angelobacter sp. | reverse complement strand
TGACGTAAATGCGCTCTCTGCTGATGGCACTATTTCGCTGGACTGGTGGTATCCCTCTGATGATGGAAAATATGTCGCGTATGGCACTTCAGCCAATGGCTCAGAGCTAAGCACGCTGCAAGTGATGGACGTTGAGACCGGCGCTCTGCTGCCGGAAAAAATCGAACGTACCCGCGCCGCCAGTCTGGTATGGCTCCCTGACAATTCCGGCTTTTACTACACGCGCTATCCATTTCCGGGCGATGTTGCGCCAGGGGAAGAGGCATACAATCGCCGTGTATTCTTTCACCAGCTTCATCAAGGCGGAAATTTTGCAGGCAGGCATGATCCGCTGGTCTTTCCTGATGCGGACAACAGCATTGATCCGCAGCACTGGCCGGATGTTGTTCTTTCCAATGATGGCCGCTGGCTGCTGGTGGAGGTAAGCCAGGGCTGGACCAGAACAGAGCTTTATCTGAAAGACCTTTCTGCTGCATCGGGCAAATTCCAGCGCATTACTGACGGTAAGAATTTCCTGTACTACGGCAGGATTCTGGACGGTCAGCTTTACCTCACCAGCAATGAGGATGCGCCCCGGTTTCATGTATTGAAAACGCCGTGCTTCGCGCTTGACCGGGCAAACTGGCAGGAAATTATTCCCGAATCCGACGCGGTGATTGAAGGCCGAGCCAATATCATTGGCAAAAAGATCTTCGTTCATTACTTCCGCAATGCCAGCTCACAACTCAAGATTTTTGAGCTGGATGGCAAGCCACTAACAGATGTGGCGCTGCCCGCGCTTGGCAGCATCTTTGATCTGGGCGGCAAGTGGAACAGCGAATCAGCATTTCTGGGATTTATTTCCTACGCCATCCCGCCCACGGTTTATGAAGTTCAATTCGATGGCAGCCTGCGGGAATGGACACGCGTGAATACGGAGATTGATCCCAGCCGGTATCAGGTGGAGCAGCTCTGGTTTAACTCCAAAGACGGCACGCGCGTCCCCATGTTTATGGTGAGCAAAAAAGGGCTGGCGAGGAATGGCGAAATTCCTACGCTGCTCTCCGGCTATGGCGGGTTCAATGTGGGGCGCACTCCCTTTTTCAATCGCAATGTGATGCTGCTGCTTCTGGAAGCGGGCGGCATTTATGTTGATGTTCAGTTGCGAGGCGGTAATGAGTTTGGTGAAGACTGGCATCGCAACGGCATGCTGGAGAAAAAACAAAATGTTTTTGACGATTTCATTGCTGCGGCTGAATACCTGATCGCGGAAAAATACACCAACGCCGGCCGCCTTGCCATTCAGGGCGGCAGCAATGGCGGCCTGCTGATGGGCGCTGTGCTTACGCAGCGTCCTGATTTGTTCCGCGCCGTGATCTGCCAGGTGCCATTGCTGGATATGCTGCGCTACCAGAACTTCCAGATTGCCAAACTCTGGATTCCTGAATATGGCTCGTCCGACGACCCGAAACAGTTTGAGTATCTGTATGCGTACTCGCCTTACCATCACGTAAAAGCCGGAACGCTGTACCCGGCAACTTTGTTCATGACGGCGGAAAGCGATACACGCGTTGATCCCATGCATGCCATAAAGATGGCGGCGCTGCTTCAGGCGCAGGCCGTAAATGGTCCGGACAGGCCAATCCTGTTGCGCGTGGATTCTAAAGCAGGGCACGGTGTGGGCAAGCCGATTTCAAAACTTGTGGAAGATGCCATGGATGTATGGGGATTTCTGTTCTGGCAACTTGGAATTAAAATCTGAGTTCTGCTGATTAGGCTTATTGTTGAGGAAAAGCTAAAGCAAAAAAAGAGCCGCTCACAGGCGGCTCTATACCTTAATCACCCAATCAAATTAACTCATGTTGAGCGGCTGAGTCAGCCGGAAACCAAGCCTGTGCTCCGCCACAAATCCCACTTCTTTGTTGCCGGCGGCATAGGCCGCTGAGGAGCGCCCCACCGCACCTGTTGCAGAACTGTTTGCAGCGTCTTTTTCATCACCAGCTAATGCCCCCAACAGCGTACCTCCGCCTGCGCCACCGCCCACGAAGGCAAAATTCCTCTTCTTATAACTGCCGCCGCTCACAAACATGCTGTTGGTCTGCAGCGGCACATCTTTGCCGTTCAAAGTGATGGAACAAAGTGTAATGCGCAAATAACCGGCATGGTGCAGATGCCCTGCTTCATTTGCGGCAACAACTTTGCCCTTTACCGCGGTTCCCTGCGCTGCCAATGTCTGCCCGTCCACAATCAGCGGTTCATCCAGCACGGCGGAAAAGGTCTGCCCCGGATGCGATGTCACGCTGGAAAGCGCCTGCTGCAACCGGATATAAATGGCGGTGTTTGCCGGAACCACCAGCGGCTTTCCTTCAGTAAATGGGGGCAGTTGCTTTGGGGATTGTGTATCCGCGGAGACGCTGGGCGGCTGCGCGCCCACACTGCATCCTGCTAGTACAATGGCGCTCAGCAGCGCCAGCAGGCACACTAATTTATTGAGGTACCCTTGCATGATCCGATCCCTTGCAGCGGGGGACTGCAACTATATACTCTGCAAGGCTAGTGCCAATAAAACACCTTAGTTCTCAAAGGGTTAAAGCGAATCAGATATCCGCCAGTGTGTAGTTTTTACCGCAGTAACGTACATTTTTGTAACTAATATGCGCTCATCCAGGTAAGGGACTGGCGGCTATTTCTAACGGGTTCCGCCTGCCGTGGCATTGTCCGCAGTGATCTGCGGCTGGATTACCACCCCGTCAAATGTCGTGGTACCCATCAGCCGTCCGTGGGCGAGTTGAAGATTGCGCAATTGCCACCCGGAGCTGATCGCGCTCCAGGTGCGCCCATGATCGGATGATTCATAAATATAAGAAGAAGAACCGCCCACCACCAGCATGCGGTGGCTTTCTTCATCCA
>DASRCD010000446.1:0-2688 GCA_035653315.1 Candidatus Angelobacter sp. | reverse complement strand
AAGAATACGGTAATCATCATGACCTCAAATATCGGCGCAAGTTATCTGCAGGCAGAGGGCGTGAGTTCACCGGAGGCGTTTGCGGAGGCAAGCGATCATGTGATGGAAGCGCTACGCCAGCATTTCCGTCCGGAGTTTTTGAACCGGGTGGATGACATTATTGTGTTCAAGCCGCTGGGAGAAGAACAGCTCACGCACATTATCGAATTGCGGCTGGATGATCTGCGCAAGCTGCTGGCAGACCGCAAAATCACCATTGAGCTTACGCAGCCTGCCAAGGAGCTGCTGTTCCTTGAAGGCTATGACCGGGCCTATGGCGCACGGCCATTGAAACGCGCAATTCAACGGATGATTCAGGACCCGCTGGCGCTCAAGATACTGGAAGGCGAGATCCAGCACGGCGATCATGTGATTGTGGATGCTGACATCCCGAAACGGCAGATGGTATTCACCGTAAGCGGGCGCGCTGAAGCGGAACCGGCGCAGGTCCGCGGCAGGCAATAAGCATTCGGTAATTTAAGAAGCCGCATCAGTAATAAGAAATTATTGCTGATGCGGCTTTTGTTTTTTAGATTATGCGTGTTGTCAAGGGAAGAACACCACCCAACCCTTGTTTGCTGAATAACGTCTTAAAAGAACAGGGAGAATATCTATGGCAACACGTAAAAAATCATCCAGTAAGAAATCGTCCAGCAAGAAATCCAGCAGCAAAAAATCAGGCGGCACAAAAAAGAAATCCAGCGGACGCAAATACAGTAAAAAGGCCGGACAGGAAGTGCGTACCGAAATGCACCACATGAAATCGGGCAAGCACTCAAAGAAGCACCCAATCAAGAGCCGCAAGCAGGCTATCGCCATCGGCCTTTCAAAAGCCCGCAAGAAAGGTGCAAAGGTACCTAAGAAAAAAGCTGCTTAGTTCGCCTCCGCCCGGTGGCAATCCCATGACCAAGCCCACGCGCTCCAGTTCGCAGTTATAAGCTGGAGCGCTTCATCCACCGCCAACTTTAATCCTTAATCCTTCTGCATTGCCTTTCTCCGCCTTAGCCTTTATTGTTTGTGCACCAAATTGCATCGCTTCAGGAGACTTCATTCTTGATGTCCAATTTAATTCGCCTGTTTACCTTGCTTTTCTGCGCCTCATTCACCCTGATACAAGCCCAAACCGCAGCCGATCCTGACATCAATAAAAAAATACGCGCGGAAGAGAATGAGCATTCGCAGATCATGCATACCATGCATTTTCTGACTGACATTTATGGCCCGCGGCTTACCGGCTCGCCCAACCACAAAGCAGCAGCTGATTGGGCGCTGAAGCAGATGAAAGAGTGGGGATTGGAAAATGGGCACCTGGAACCGTGGGATTTTGGGCATCCCGGCTGGATGAATGAGCGCGCCAGCGGCTACATTCTGGCTCCTATTCATGATCAGCTTACATTCAAGGTGTTGGCGTGGACGCCAGGCACCAATGGCACGGTGACGGCGCAGGTCTTCCAGATGGTCCCACCGGAGAAGCCGAAGAAAGAAGACCTGACAACATATCTTGATTCGATTAAAGACAAAGTGAAAGGCAGGATTGTTCTGGTCGGCAAGACGGATGCTGTTCCCGTGGTGATTGACGTTCCCGCGCGGCGTCTTGACGACAAAATTGCGGCTGAACGCTACGATCCCAAGAATCCGAACGCAGGCCAATTTGGTCCGCAGCGCAACGGGCCGCCACAGAATGATCCTCCCGGCACGCTGACACCGGCACAGATCAACCAGCAGATTGATGAATTTTTATTGGCCAACGGAGCACTGATGCGCGCCAATGATGCGCATATGGGCAATGGACGCATCCGCGCTTTTCAGAACCGCACCTATGATCTGGCCAAGGTGGTGCCCACGGTGGTCCTGCGCAATGAAGATTACGGGCGCATTGCGCGCATTCTAGCGGATGGAGCGCCGGTCCAACTGGAATTTAATATTCAGAACAAAACTTATCCTGAAGGCAAGACTTCCTATAACACGATTGCAGAGATTCCCGGAACTGACAAAAAAGATGAAGTGGTGATGCTGGGCGGGCATCTGGATTCATGGCACTCAGCCACAGGCGCCACAGACAACGCTATTGGTTGCGCCATCATGATGGAAGCCGCGCGTGTCCTGAAAACATTGGGCGTAAAACCGCGCCGTACCATTCGCGTGGCGCTGTGGAGCGGCGAAGAAGAAGGCCTGCTGGGCTCACAGGCATACGTGAAAGAGCATTTCGGCAGCTTTGAAGAGCCAAAGCCTGAATTCAACAAATTTGACGCTTACTTCAATGTTGATTCAGGTACAGGGCGCATTCGCGGAGCGGGCGTTTTCGGACCGCCACAGGATGCGGACATTCTGCGGGAAATTCTGCAGCCATTCGCAGATCTCGGCGTGGCCGGAGCCATTTCCAATAAAAGCCGCCGCGCCGGGGGCACGGATTCAAGCTCCTTCGCCCAGGCTGGTCTGCCGGGAATTGGTTTAGGCCAAGATCCGATTGAATATTTCACTGACACATGGCACACCAATCTGGATACCTACGAGCGCATTATTGAAGATGACGTAAAGAAAGACGCGATCATTGTGGCTGCGGCGGTGTACCAATTGGCCATGCGCAATGAGATGCTGCCTCGCTTCTCCGCTGCCGATATGCCGCCGAAGCCGGAGCCGCAAGGAACA
>DASRCD010000445.1:0-2190 GCA_035653315.1 Candidatus Angelobacter sp. | reverse complement strand
TTATCGGGTGGGGAATGGCAAAAAATTGGATTGGCCCGTGCATACATGCGTAAGGCCCAGATCATCATTCTGGACGAGCCTACGGCAGCTCTGGATGCGCGCGCTGAATATGAAACCTTCCAGCGTTTTGCCCATTTGGTTTCAGGGCAGATAGCATTGCTCATCTCACATCGTTTTTCCACGGTGCGCATGGCGGACCGTATTGTCGTTCTCAAGAACGGAGCAATTCTGGAGCAGGGAACGCATAGTGAGCTGTTATCGCAAAATGGACTCTATGCAGAGTTGTTTCAGTTGCAGGCGGAGGGCTACCGGTGAGCAATATGACCTCAGCCTTCGACTCTGTTGCTTCCAGTTTTGAAAGATTCCGGGCCCTACCCAATGGCGTGCCAGAAGCTATCCGTTCAGCGATATACGCCGCAGTTAGTATCCCATCGCCGGCGCGAGTTCTTGACCTTGGCGCAGGCACCGGACGCATTGGCAGAGTTTTTGCACAGGCTGGCGACTCGTATTTTGGCCTGGATGCTTCTCTAAGCATGCTGCAAGAATTTCGGCGCAACACTAAGGATGGTTTTCTTGTTCAGGCAGATGGACGGCAATTGCCATTTCGCGATCAAGCTTTTGATGTGGTGCTCCTGATGCATGTCTTGAGCGGTACTGGAGATTTCCAGGCAATGATTTATGAAGCGCGCCGAGTATGTAATCAAAAGGGCATTATTGTTGTGGGTCATACGGCAAACCCTGAATCTGGTATTGATGCTCAGCTAAAACAGAAACTGAAATTGATATTGGAACAGAAGGGAATTGCATGGCATCGGACGCAGAAAGCTTATCGTGAAGCTCTGGCGCTTTTGGAAGCGCAGAGCAATCGTCATATTCACGTGAATGCAGCTTCCTGGAATGTAGATACCACTCCACAGGATTTTTTTCTGCGGCATCGCTCTGGGGCGCGGTTTGCAGCGCTGCCGGCCGCCATTCGAGAGCAGGCACTCCAACAATTGAGCACATGGGCAGAAAAAACTTTCGGGACTTTGGACAAAAGCTTTAAAGAACAACGCAGCTTTGAATTGGACATCTTTGAATTTTGATTGGAAACCTAATACAGGGAAAATATGGAAGATAAGAATACGATTCTCCCCGGACTTGGAAAACAGCTGATCCTTAACTCCTTGACGGATGCATCAATCCAACGAGCCACAGAAGAAACCTCTGACTTCACAATCTTGCCATGGGTCAACGTTGTCAAAATCGGCGGCCAGAGCATCATGGATCGCGGCCGCGCCGCTGTGTATCCACTGGTGAAGGAAATTGTGGACAATCTTGGTCGGCACAAAATGATTCTTGGAACCGGGGCCGGAACGCGAGCGCGCCATATTTACAGCCTGGCGATTGACTTGGGACTTCCAACCGGAGTCCTGACCGTCTTGGGAACTGCGGTTGCATGGCAGAACGCCCAGATGCTGCATTATCTCCTGGCCCAGTACGGCATTCCTTTTATTGAGCCGGAAGGTTTCAGCACATTGCCTCACTATCTGATGGAACGAGGCGCGGTTGTTTGCCAGGGAATGCCGCCTTACAAATTATGGGAGCCAAATCCCGATACAGGCCGCATACCGCCTCAGCGCACCGATACTGGCTGTTTCTTGACCGCTGAAGTGTTTGGCGCTCGAAAAATGATTTATGTGAAGGACGAAGATGGCCTTTATTCAGCAGACCCCAAAAAACATCCCGCTTCTGAATACATCCCACGGATTAGTGTTGAAGAGTTGTTGGCTCGCGATCTGGAAGACCTGATTGTGGAGCGCGCGGTGCTGGAGTTTATGGTGCGAGCGCGTAACATCCATGAAATTCAATTCATCAATGGCCTGAAGCCAGGACAACTCACCGCCGCATTGAACGGTGAACCTGTAGGAACCATTATTTATAAAGATAGGGGTGCCAAGTGAGCTTTGACCATTCTAAGTCACAACACGTCACATCAAACCTGATGCGTGAGTCGTTGGTGGATAAAAACGTCATCGCCAGGACAGAAGCTCCTGTCACTTCCATTTTGCCCGACGTGAACATCATTCAAATTGGCGGGCATTCGATCATGGATAAAGGGCGATCTGCCCTGCTTCCGCTGCTGGATGAAATTGTTGTAAACCAGGCTGAGCACAGAATGATTATTGGAGTGGGGGCTGGTGTACGTTC
>DASRCD010000444.1:0-9751 GCA_035653315.1 Candidatus Angelobacter sp. | reverse complement strand
ACGCTTAGGAAAAATATCCGCCAAAATGTTTAACGCAACCCGGTCATTAGGATCGTTAAAGGTAGGCACCAGCACCAGATCATTTGCAATATAAAAATTCGCGTAGCTGGCTGGCAAACGTTGTCCTTGAAAGATGACAGGGCTGGGAAGGGGCAGTTCAATGATCTGCAGCTTACGCCCTTGCAGATCAGTTGCCGCACGCAGTCGGCGCAGATTCTCCTGCAAAAGCTCATAGTTTGCATCAGAACGATTGCGTTCAACCGCAGTCAACACCGTGTCAGCGGCAACGAACCGCGAAATATCATCCACGTGTCCGTGAGTATCATCGCCTTTAATGCCACAGCCCAGCCAAATCACTTTTTCAATACCTAGATAATCGGCAAAGACCTGCTCCAGGTCCTGACGGGAAAGTTTCGCATTGCGTTGCTGGACTTTGCTGAGGTGGCATTCTTCTGTGCTGAGCATCAGCCCCTGACCATTTACATCAATACTGCCGCCTTCTAAAACAACCTGATAGGGCTTGCCGCCGCGCTCGATTACCGGCGTAAATTGCTTCAGTTTAAGTTTTTTGGTGACTCTCTCAGGCAATTGGTTGTCATGCTTCCAGTCAGGATATTTGGCCCATGCGTTAAAGCGCCAGTTAGTGATGGCAACGGAATTTTGGTTTTTTATAAAAATGGGGCCAGAGTCACGAGTCCAAATGCGGTTAGTCGGCCAGACATGGAACTTTACCCGCTTCAGGTCAACACCGCTGCACTGAAGAATCTTTTTAACAGTTTGTTTTTCCCGCTCTGAAGAGACAATCAGGTTGACATCTTCTTTACGGCTTAAATGACGGACAATATCGGCAAAGACCCAGGGGATGGCCTCAAATTTACCCGGCCAGTCATTCTTGTTATGCGGCCATGCCAGCCATGTGGACTCATGGCGCTCCCATTCCGCCGGCATGCGGTAGCCAAAAGATCGCGGCGTGGGTTCTGGCTGAATTGATCTTTTTCTCTGGGCCATTAATCCAAAAACCTGTGCGTAATGCCGTCGTAACTTTCAATGCGGCGGTCGCGGAGGAAAGGCCAATTGCGGCGCACGTCTTCCAGATGCTTCAAATCGCATTGCCCGATCAGAATTTCTTCTTTGTCATGAGAAGCTTCAACAATGATCCTGCCAAACGGATCGCATAAAAATGAGCCGCCCCAAAATTCCAGCCCCTTGCCCTGTGCGCGGTTCCCTTTAATGTCGCCGAACTCATGCCCAACCCGGTTGACTACGCCCACAAATACCCCATTTGCGATGGCGTGGGCCCGTTGAATGGTGCGCCATGCATCATGCTGGACTACGCCGAATTCGGCTTTTTCGTCGGGATGCCAGCCGATGGCTGTGGGATAAAAAAGGATATTTGCGCCTTGCAGAGCAGTCAGCCGCGCGCCCTCTGGATACCACTGGTCCCAACAGACCAGCGTCCCCATGCGCCCATATTCAGTATCAAAAGCCTTGAATCCCAGATCGCCCGGAGTGAAATAAAACTTCTCGTAATAGAGAGGATCATCCGGAATGTGCATTTTGCGATAAAGGCCTTTGGTGCTTCCATCAGCATTCAACACCACAGCAGTATTGTGATAAAGACCGCGCGCCCGCCGTTCAAATAAAGACACCACCAGAACAACTTTGCATTCCCGTGCGACCTCCGCCAGAGCTTCCGTCGTGGGGCCAGGGATGGGCTCAGCCAGATCGAACAACGCCGCATCTTCACGCTGGCAGAAATACTGCGTGCGAAACAACTCCGGCAGGCAAATGATCTGCGCACCCTGCTTGGCAGCGGAACGGACCTTCTCCGCCGCCCGGCGAAGATTATCGTCAGGATCAGGGGAGCAATGCATCTGAATCAGGCCGACAGTAAATTTTTCTGGCGACATCTCTCTCCATTCTGATAATTGGGTGAATACATAAGAATAACAAATGTTGCATGCTATAACAGGAAGGTAAGCTAGGAGTGCCGGTCTTGCTTGAACATTTTCTGAAGCCGTTGGGTATAGCAGCAGCGGCAATAAAATCACTGACAGCAGATGACACAATATGAAATATGAACCAATCCCAGTGCTTAGTAAAACGGAGATTGAGAATGCAATTCGCCGTGATGATCCGCAGGAATTGCCTTATGCAGTGCTTTCTGCTGCCCTCTATTCAAGCGACCAAGAATGGGCGCAGGATGTTTGCCTGCGTTTGGCGCAACACTCGCACTTCAATATCCGCGGCAACGCAATCCTAGGATTTGGACACATTGCCCGGATACATCGCAACTTGGATCAGCCACGAATACGCCCGCTCATCGAGCAAGCATTATTTGATCCACATGCATATGTGCGAGGGCATGCAGAAGACGCAGCAGATGATATTGAGCATTTTCTGCATTGGAAAATTTGTCGCTCAAAGTCTAATTGTTAATAATTCACGATTTCAATACCTGCGTTTGACGCCAAGCACCTTAACCTTGTAAGTTTCAGAGTTTACCAATCTTGTCCAGAAATATATCCCATGAGGTGAGCATTTGAGCAAGAAGCAGGAAGGCACAGGCATTGACCGCACGCTGCACGATCCGGTAAGGGACAAACTCTCTCCGGTTTTCCCACTGGACTTGTCCACGGTAAAGGGTGTAAATGATCTGGTGCGCGGCATGGCGGACACGGCTTTCACCGGTCGCCAGTTGGGTGAGTCCGTGGATGTGCTTGAGGCCATGGCGCGCGACAAAGACTGCTTTGTGGTAATGACGCTTGCCGGCGCAATGACGGTTGCCAAGCAAGGGCTGATTGTCTGCGATCTTATTGATAAGGGCCTGGTGAATGCCATTGTTTCCACCGGTGCTCTGATGGCGCATGGATTAGTGGAAGCCACCGGCTGCAAGCACTATCGCTATGATCCCAAGATGAGCGACGTGGAGTTATACGAAGCTGGTTATAACCGCGTATATGACACGCTGGAGCCGGAGCAGAACCTTGATCACGTCGAACTGGTGATGGAAGAAGTGCTGGGCAAATGGGACCATCAGCAGATCATGTGCTCATGGAAGCTGAATCGCGCCATTGGCGAGCACCTGAAGCAACATGCCAAAGGCCGGGGCATTCTCAAATCGGCCTTTGAGAAAAATGTGCCGGTGTTTGTGCCGGCCTTTACGGACTCTGAGATGGGCCTTGATGTGGCATTGAACAATCGCATGCGAGCCCGTGAAGGCAAGCCGCAGTTCCGTTACGACCCGTTCCTGGATTTAAATTACTTTGCGGAAACGCTGTTGCAGCAAAAAAAGCTGGGAATTTTAACCATAGGCGGCGGCGTTCCGCGCAACTGGGCGCAGCAGTTTGGTCCTTATTGCGAACTGCGTGTCCGGCGCGCAGGGGAAGATGTCCCTCTCAAGCGCTATCACTACGGTGTACGTGTCTGTCCGGAGCCGGTCCATTGGGGCGGACTTTCCGGATCGCCTTATTCTGAAGCCATTTCCTGGGGCAAATTCGTTCCTCCGGATGAGGGCGGAAAATTTGGCGAAGTCTTTGTGGATGCCACAGTCGGACTGCCGATTATGTGCGCTGCCCTGTTTGAGAGACTGGGGAAGACCTATAAGAAAGCCGGGTTCAAAAGAAAAGAGTGACTCTTAAAAGGCAATCAGGACTTCCGCCTTTTGCTTTGAGCCACGTTGCTGTTGCGACCTCCTTGAGCCTATATAATCCTGTCACAGGCGATGAGCATTTGACGTTGGCCTGAGCAAATCCCCAAATGACCGAGCCCTCCACTCCGCTGATGCGGCAATATGCCGCGATCAAAAAAGAGCACCCCAATGCGCTGCTCTTTTTCCGCCTTGGGGATTTCTATGAGCTTTTCTTTGAAGACGCCGTGGTGGCGGCGCGCGAACTCCAGATCACGCTGACTTCACGCAACAAGGAAAAAGACCATGCCATCCCCATGTGCGGCGTGCCCTATCATGCGGCGGAAAATTATCTTTCCAAGCTGCTGCGCAAAGGCTTCCGGGTAGCCATCTGTGAGCAGATGGAAGTTCCCAGCGCAGGAATAAAACTGGTTCGCC
This sequence comes from Candidatus Angelobacter sp., assembly GCA_035653315.1. Lineage (GTDB taxonomy): Bacteria > Acidobacteriota > Terriglobia > Terriglobales > Acidobacteriaceae > Angelobacter. Next base: position 5,685 of record DASRCD010000444.1, on the reverse strand, counting down.
GTGAAGTAACGCGCGTGCTCACACCGGGTACGGCCATTGATTCAAGCGTCAGCTCTGAAGAAAATAACTTTCTGGCGGCATTGGCGCGTGCTTCCGGCTGTGTAGGTCTGGCCGCTCTTGATCTTTCCACCGGAGAGTTTCGCGCCACGGAGTTTCGCGGCGCGGATGCCGAGCGCCGCATTCTGGAAGAGTTGCAGCAATTACGCCCACGCGAGGTTTTATATCCTTCCGGCCTGCCGCTGTTTGATACAGCGCCTTCCAGCAGCGCGGAAACTCAGGCGATCAAAGCAGCTTCGCGGCAATCCAACTTGCAGGAAACCGGCTTCAGTGCGCGCTTTACAGAAACGCCTCTGGAAGACTGGGTCTTTGCGCCGGACTATGCCGTTCCCCTGCTGGAAAACAAATTAGGCGTACTGTCACTGGAAGGATTTGGGTTGCAGGGGCGGCCTGCGGCGGCCACAGCAGCAGGGGCCATTCTGCACTATGTCCGCTCTACGCAGCGCGGCACGCTGGAGCACGTGGACCGCATTGGATTTTATGATCGCCAGGAATATCTGGTGCTGGATGCGGTTACGGTGCGCAATCTGGAACTGGTGGAGCCGCTCTTTGCCAATACAGGGAATGAAGTCACGCTCTTTCGCGCGCTGGACGCCACGCTCACGCCCATGGGCAAACGCCTGCTGCGGTCATGGATGCTGCGGCCTTCCATTGAGATCGAAGAGATCAACCGGCGGCTGGATGCTGTGGAAGCCGGAGTAAAAGAATTTGTGGCGCGGGAAGAGTTACGTCATGCGCTGGAAGGAGTTTTGGATATTGAGCGTCTGCTGAGCCGCGTGACGCTGGAGACCGCCAACCCTCGCGACGTATTGACTCTTTGCGCCAGTCTGAATCGCATTCCGCGCGTAAAGACGGCGCTGGCCAGGCTCAATGCTGCGCGCCTCGCCGATCTTCATTCCCTGCTGGACGAGTTAGGCGATCTGCGCGAACGCATTGAAAAAACCATTGTCGCCGAGCCGCCTCTTACTCTGGCCGATGGTGGAGTGATTCAGCCAGAGGTGGACAAAGAACTGGATGAACTGCGCGACTTGAGCCGCAACAGCAAGCAGTACATTGCGCAGATTGAAGAGCGCGAGCGCAAGCGGACAGGCATCAACTCACTCAAAGTTAAATTCAATTCGGTTTTTGGCTACTACATTGAAATCAGCAAAGCCAACCTGCATCACGCGCCGCAGGATTATGAACGCAAGCAGACCCTGGTGAATGCTGAGCGCTTCACCACGCCCGAGTTGAAGGAGTATGAGGCTAAAGTTCTGGACGCTCAGGAAAAGATCGTCGAAATTGAACGGCGCTTATTTACTGAGTTGCGCACGGCAGTTGCCGCTGAGGCGCGGCGCATACGGCAAACATCTCTGGCGTTGGCGGAAGTGGATGTGCTGGCGTCGCTGGCGTTCATCGCGCAAAATCGAGGCTATTGCCGACCACAATTTACGGCTGATACGGGTGAGCTTGAGATTATTGAAGGAAGGCATCCGGTACTGGAGCAACTGGAGATTACGGGCAGCAATGACCGTTTTGTGCCGAATGATCTTTATCTCAATTCCAACAGCCACAGCATTTTGCTGATCACCGGGCCCAACATGGGTGGCAAGTCAACCTATTTGCGGCAGACGGCGCTCGCCGTTTTGATGGCGCAGATGGGCGGCTTTGTTCCGGCACGTTCCGCCAGGCTCCCGGTTATCGACCGCATTTTTACCCGCATTGGCGCCAGCGACAACCTTGCGCGCGGACGCTCCACTTTTATGGTGGAAATGACGGAAACGGCGGCCATCCTAAACACGGCTACCCCTCGCTCTCTGATTTTGCTGGATGAAATTGGCCGCGGCACCGCTACCTATGACGGCCTGGCGATTGCCTGGGCCGTGGTGGAATATATCCACTCCACCAGCCGCGCCAAGACGCTTTTTGCTACGCACTATCACGAGCTCACCGAGCTTGAACGCTTGGAAGGGGTCAAGAATTTTCACGTGTCGGTGAAGGAGAATGCCGGCGGAATAGTTTTTTTGCGCAAAGTAGAAGCCGGCCCGGCAGACCGCAGCTATGGGATTGAAGTCGGAAAGCTGGCAGGGCTGCCGCCGGAGGTAGTGGTTCGCGCACGCGAGGTGCTGCACGAACATGAAAACGCAGAACAGCAAGCCACGGCCCACCTTTCTGTAAAGGCCAAAGAACCCGCTCCGCAAATGCAATTGACCATGTTTACGCCGCTCTCGCAAAAAATTGTCGATCGATTGCGCGAAGCAGACATCAACAATCTCACACCGATTGAAGCGCTAAACCTGTTGCATCAGCTAAAAAAGGAAATTTAGAAAAACTGAAATGGGCGGCCCTCATCTCGCTAGATTCTTTCAAATTCTGCCAGCTCTGGCGCTTGTTGTAGCCATTCACTCGTCATCGCAATCCTATTCGCGGAACCGGCGCACCAGCGTGAATCGCGGAGCCTGGTCGAGTGAAGCCGTTTCTCTTTTCAACACATGGGGCGGGTTCGATTCCAACCCGGGAAGAAAATTGTCCTTTGCTTCTCCCGATAAGGAGAAGGTCATTGAAGTACAGGGTGAAACAGTTTCAATCGTAATCAAGGGCAAGCGTTACCGCACCAGATTCGGACAAAAAACCAACGCGGAGCTTGGCTGGTCACCCGATTCACAATACTTCTTTTTGACCTGGACGGATAGCGGCGATACCGGCGGATGGCATGTTGAACTCTATGGAGTGACAGAAACAGGAATCAGGGAAATTCCAGGCTTTGAAAACCGTGTGCGCGTTGATTTTGAGCGAAGGATTCGCCGCTTGCCTATACCTGCCGACCTTGCAACTCCTGAAGGCCGCCGTATTTGGCAGCAAGATGAATATTGTGATTCGAATATCGTTGCTAACCAATGGCTGAATGGTTCGAAAGAACTTTTAGTATCGGCGCTGGTCCCAAATGTTGGAATCTGCCGTTATGAATCGCGTTTTGAAGTGTACCGGGTCACTGTGCCGGATGGGAGCATCCTGCAGCGTTATAGCGAACGGGAGGCACACCAGAAATTCAATCCGGCAAACCTTCCAATCATCACAAATGAGTAGCTGAATCAGTTACGGTCCAGATCACAACAAACTGCATGGCAAAGTTCGTATAATCGTTACGCATGCCAAAAACGAACACTTTACGCCAGCAGGTTGGACAGCTGCTGATTCTTGGCTATGACGGCGTTGCCATGGATAACCGGCTGAATACCATGCTCACAACGCTACAGGCCAGCGGAGTAATCCTGTTTGCCCGCAATATTGAAGATTCCCGGCAAACGTGGCGCTTGCTGCGCGATTCACAGGCTACAACCCAGATTCCGATGTTCTTGTGCGTTGACCTGGAAGGCGGCACTGTGGATCGGCTGAAGAAAGTGATTGCTCCCGCGCCTTCCGTGGCCGATGTGTTCGCCACCGGAAACCGCAAGCTGTTCCGCGTGCATGGCAACATTTTGGGGCTTGAATCGCGCGCTCTGGGCTTTAATACGGACTTTGCGCCGGTATTCGATCTGGGCTTTGAGGCCTCGCGGTCCGTGCTTACCAGTCGCACGGCATCGGCTGATCCGAAAGAGACGGTGCTCTATTCACGCGAGTTTTTGCGCGGGCTTAAGGCAGCCAAGGTATTGGGTTGCGGCAAGCACTTTCCCGGATTAGGTGAAGCAAATCTGGATAGCCACCATGACATGCCGGTGGTGAAAAAAGAATTCAAGCAGATGTGGAAAGAAGACCTGGTTCCCTACCGTGAGTTGCACCGGCAGATTCCGTTTGTGATGGTGGCCCACGCTGCTTATCCAAAAGTGACAAATAATAAACAGCCTGCTTCCCTTTCCCGCAAATGGATGCATGATGTGCTGCGCAAAAAAATCGGCTACAAAGGCCTGATTATTTCTGACGATCTGGAGATGGGCGGCGTGCTCTCTACCGGTTCCATAGAAGAAGTATCCGTTGAAACGTTACGGGCCGGGGCTGATATTTTTTTGGTTTGCCACAATGAGGAACTGGTAATGCGGGCTTATGAAGCCGTGGTGCGCGAGGCGGAAAAAGACCGCAAGTTCGCCGCGCAGGTTGCGCAAGCCGCCAAACGGGTACTCAGTTTTAAAAAGCGATCTATTGAGTTGCGCAGCTTTGCTGCTGAACCCAAGGCTCCGGTGGTAAAGCATTTGCAAAAACTTGTAACTGATTTCACCCGCATTGTGAGTGGTGAAGTCATTGACGATCGCCTGCATCTGGCCAAGGAGATCAACGTTTGATTGTCGCCGGGGTAATGAGCGGCACCTCCGCCGACGGCATTGATGTGGCTCTGGTCAAAATACGCGGCCGGGAAATGAATCTGGTCTTTGACCTGGTTGGCCATGAGCATTTTGCTTATCCCAAGGCTGTCCGGCAGGCCGTGCTCAATGCAATGAATGCCACACAAACAAGCGTGGCTGAACTTTCCCGCTTGAATTTTCTTTTGGCTGAGCTTTACGCCCAGGCCGCACATAAAGCGCAAAAGAAATTGCGTGTCGCCAGGATAGACCTGGTGGGCTGCCACGGGCAGACGATTTATCACCAGGGAGAAGCCGAAAAATATTTAGGGAAAAAGATCTTCTGCACGTGGCAGATTGGTGAAGGCGCAGTAATCGCCGGGAAGTTGGGTGTCCCTGTGGTCTCCGATTTCCGTCCGGCGGATATGGCCGCAGGCGGCAAAGGCGCGCCGCTGGTTCCCTTCCTGGATTACGTGGTATTTCGCGATAAGCGTGTTGGACGCATTGTGCAGAACATTGGCGGAATTGCCAATCTTTCAGCCATCCCTGCATCGGCCAGACCGGAAGATGTGCTGGCTTTTGATACCGGGCCCGGCAATATGGTGATTGACCAGCTCATGCAGATGCTGTTTAACAAGCCCTATGACCGCAACGGCGCTGTCGGTAAAAGCGGAAGCGTGATTGCGCCTGTGCTGGAAGAGATGCTGCGAGCTCCTTATTTTGCCCAGAAACCGCCCAAGACGGCAGGGCGCGAGGAATTTGGCCGCGAGTATGCAAAAACTTTTCTGCGCAAGTGCGGCGGAGCGGCCAAACCTGACATTATTGCCACAGCAACGGCCTTAACGGCATTTTCCATCATGGATGCCATACGGCGCTTCATTGTGAAGAACGGACAGTATCGCGATTATGTTGTCTCCGGTGGCGGAACGCAAAATCAGGAGCTGATGTGGAGACTGACACGGGAAGCGGAGAAGCTGGGACTTAAACTTCGCCACTCTGATGATTTCGGCGTGCCCAGCCAGGCGAAAGAAGCCGTGGCCTTTGCGCTGCTTGCTTATCAAACATGGCACCGGCAACCAGGAAATATTCCATCGGCCACCGGAGCTAAACGCGCAGTGGTGCTGGGAAAAGTTTCTTATGCATAACTGGCTAAACCACAAAGGGCACAAATGTCCACAAAGAATATCTCAACCAGAAATCCATCACCTTCGTGTTTCTTCGTGTACTTTGTGGTTAAAAGCTTTTTCTTTCTTGGTGTGCATGAGTTTGCTTTCCTGCTCCAAGCGCCCTGATCCGCACACGTTGGTCATGATTATTGAAAATAGCCCTACCAACCTTGATCCGCGCGTGGGAACCGATGCGCAATCGGAGCGGA
>DASRCD010000443.1:0-5346 GCA_035653315.1 Candidatus Angelobacter sp. | reverse complement strand
CGGCGCCAGCCAGCGCCGCAGCCGTGCCGGAAGTTGCGATCACGGCCCGAACGTCAGAGCGAATGATCTGCCGCGAGATGTGTGAAACTTCCTGGACTATAAAATCATGCAGGCGCTTTAGTTCTGCCTTGTTGGGCGGATCATGGCGGATAAATTCCTGCGTCAGCCGCACTGCGCCAAGCGGCAGCGTAACCAATTCCTTGATATGCCCTTTTTCGGAAAGAGTCAGCTCGCAACTGCCGCCGCCAAGATCAATTAATAGCAGTTTGGGCGGTGGCGTGCGCATGTTGGCCACCACGCCCAAATGAATGAGCCGGCCTTCCTCCAGGCCGGTGATGATGTCGAGATGCCAGCCGGTAACATTTTTAAGCCACTCGGCAAAGAGGCGGCCATTGTTACTGTCGCGCAGGGCGCTAGTGGCTACCACGCGGGTGCGCTCAACCGCATAACTCTGCACCGCGCGATGAAACCGCCTGAGAACTTTCAGGGTATGCGCCATGGCCTGAGGATCAAGGCTGCCATCGCGGAACACGCCTTCTCCCAGCCGCGTGACTTCACGGTCCTGATGCAGAGCGACAAGACGTCCCCGGCGGAGTTCAGCAATGCTGAGCCGGACTGAGTTGGAGCCGATATCGACTGCGGCAAAGACCGGCATTTTTTATCAGGCAGACCGGGCGATAGACCGGATGGATTGAACAGAATTTGACGGCTTTTTATCCTGGTGTTGGGCTTGCGAAAATAACTGCTGGATGGCGGAACAGGCGGCGGAATGCCGCGCTGCAAATAAAGCACGTACTTCACACAGCAGGGCGCAATTGCTGCGATTGGAAAAATTTTTCTCCGCGGCGCGGACCAACTCTTCCCAGTCATGCCATTCGCCAATGGAATCCTGCACCGCTTTTAATTCGTTGAGAAACTTTTCCTGCTCCGGAGATTCTTCAGCCAGTTCAGCCATATACCGTATTCCTTTGAGGCGAATACGGGCCTTGTGCAGACGGCCAGGTTTAAGGCTTTCCTGAGCAGAAAAATCATTCGCCATTTCCGCCAGTTGTGCCTTGGCTTCCTCCAACGGAGGAAGAAGCGGCTTGGCATCGACGGCCTGGAACTCCGGTTGTTCCGATTGTCCAGCCAGTTTATTTAGCCTTGTGAAAAGCCTGGAATCATTCAGCTTCTCTATTTCTGCTGAGAGTCGCTTACCCTGACGTTCCCTTTTCTTTTTGAGCAGGGTAGCCAGGGATTCCCGATCTTTAGCAGCGGAGCCATTGGCCAATCCCTGCAAAAGGCCGAGCTGAACGTCAAAATCACGGACCTTCCCGGCCCGTTTTCTTAGCTCAGCCAGCTTTTTTAAACTGCGTTCGGTCTTTTTGTCCAGGTTTGGATGGGAGTAGCTGATAAAGCTCTCAATCCGGCGAATGGTGGTGCGCAGCCGGTGGACGTTTTTGGGCGCTAACCCATGATGCAGCTTGGAAATAGCCGCAGCCAGGTCTTTTTTAAGACCTCGAACGCGTTTTTCGAGGAGGGTCATCGTTATATCGCTGAATAGCCAGTCTTCCTATTGTAATTTAACAATTTATTCACAATTGCACCATTTATTGTTCTTTTGTGCAAAACCATATATATGCTTGCGAATGTGATAGATACGTTTGGTTTTGAACAGCTTTTACATGGCCCCTTGGCAAATTGTATGGTTTAATGGAGTTAAGGCGATGGAGTTCGCCTTTAACCGCCACTTACCGGCTGATAACTCCTACCAAACTTAGAATTTGGAGCTATCAGCATGCGTCCTTTCATTGAATGGAAGCCATATTTGTGGATTTCAATCGGCGCCCTGGCCGGTGCTAATCTCCGTTATTTTGTTGCCAGAATTGTTACCCGGTTTAGCGATGCTGCCCTTTCCTATGGAACACTGCTTATCAACGTGACCGGCAGCCTGATCCTTGGGTTCTTTATGGTTTGGACCACAGAGCGCGTGCTGGCAGACCCCCGATGGCGTTTGCTGGTGGCGATTGGCTTTTGCGGGTCATACACCACGTTTTCAAGCTATGCATTCGAGACTATGGCGTACTTTGAGCAAGGCCATTGGGCTTTGTTTGCCGTAAACATCCTGGCAAACAATCTGCTTTGCCTGGGCGCGATTCTGGTGGGCGCATTCATAGCCAGATCCATTTAGCGTCCGGATTCCAGGCGGATTGTGAATGCATGTAAAATTTGGCAGAAGGCATAGATTATCTTCTGATGACTCAACCAGACATCGCTGTCCAGATTTCTATTTATTTAAATGAAGCGGACGAGTGGCACCGTAAACCGCTACATCTGGAGCTGCTCAAATATCTGCGGGAGCAGCAGATTGCCGGCGCAACAGTTTTACATGCCGTTGCTGGTTTCACCGGACATGGAAGAGTCAAAACAGCTACATTGGTGGATGCCGGCGGCAAGCTTCCGCTGGTCCTTACCTTTGTGGACCGAGCGGAAAATGTTGATCGCGTCCTTCCCCAGATCAAGCAGATGGCGGGTCATCGTTTGATTGTGCGCGAAAATGTCACCATTGAATCCGGTGGGCTGGATTAAGTTCAGTCCAATTCCTCTCCAGCTTCCGCTTCAACTTCCGCGCATCCTGCTTTGTTCATGAGTACTTTTGAATGCGGCGGAGGATCTATCCCAATTTCTCGGCAATAATCGGCAATAAAAATGGGCACACCTGATAGGGTGTGCCCAAAATTTCCAGGCTGCTCGGGTTTACCCAAACAGCCTGATGGTTAGTTATTTCACGGTCTGGGTAAATCCAGCGCTCGGGCTTACCGCGTCAATTCCGTTGAATGCGACTACGGAAGAGACTGCCAGTTGGAGCGGAGGATTAAACGAACCAGTTGGTGATGTGGGGCCTGTGACGTTCACGGTGATTGTGATCGTTTGGGCCGTTGTTGGCTTGTTGCCGTTCTTCAGGTTGCCACCCAGTGACGCGATGTTGCAAACAATGTTGTTCACTGGCTGGTTATTCACTACCGCAGCAACTGGGGCATTACAGGTTACCGGATCAGTTGCCGGAGCGCTGGAAACAGCGGTTATCTTGGTGATGGTCAACCGGCTTGGCTCGGAGATCGTGAAGCTCAATGAATCTGCCGTGACAGAGCCTGTGTTGGTAGCAACAAAGGTGTGCGTGGTGGATGCGCCGTCATTCAGTGAAGGTTTGGCGGAATTCGCGGTCACCGTAACGGTGAGCGTTGGTCCGGGGCCACCTTGCGGCGGTGCGCCAGGCGTTGCTGTGGTCAAAGGAGCGGTAGTGCCGCTGATAGGATTAGCTGCAGCATCAGTTCCAGTGAAAGTTGCCGTGCTGGTGATTGGATTGCTCTTAACCTGCACGATAAAGTTCACATTCACTGAAGCGCCCGGGGCTAATGTACCGATTGAGCAGGTAATTGAGGTCGCAGTTGTGCTGCCCGCGCCGCAGGTTCCCTGTCCGGTTTGTGCGCCCAGAACTGCCGCGCCATCTGTAGTGGTGATTGCAAACTTCAACGAAGCAATCGTCGCTGCCGTAGCCGTGCTATTCGTTACGACGGCTGTGAACGTTGCCTGCGCCGGTACCGTGGTTAGAGTAAGAGGACCGTTAAGGGCAATGGTCACTTTTGGCTGCACAGCCGGGGTCACCGGGTTCGATGGCGTGGACTTCATGCTCAAGCCGCCGGCATTGATTGCCTGCACGACAAAGGTATAAGTCGTTCCATCGGTTAATCCGGTCACGGTTCCAGATGTAGCATTGGCGGCAACCGTTGCTGTGAAACCACCAGGAGTTGAGGTGATCAGGTAGCCAGTAATTGCGTCAGTTGCCGCGTTCGGCGAGGGAGCAAAGCTTACGAATGCCACTGTATCGCCGGCTGTCGCGCTGACTGTGGTTGGAATAGAGGGAAGACGAGTGAACGGCAGCGTAATGGTATTGCTGGCCGCAGAAGGTGCGCTGCTGCCTGCGCCATTGTTGGCCGTCACGGTGAATGCATATGCACCGTTGGGCACTCCAGGAATCACCAGGAAGTTCGGTGGGAAACCACCGCCAGCAGGAGCATTCACAGTTTGTGGCGCAAGTACTCCGGTTGAGTCTGTCACTGTGTAAGAGGTTACTGGTACGCCGTTTTGTGCCGGGCTCCAGCTTACTGTAATGGTATTGCCTACCGCTGAAGCACGAACGATCGTCGGGATTCCGGGAGCGAGTGCAACAGGAGATGGGTTCTGAGAAGTGAACCACCAGCGGCCTTGCGCAAGAACCGCGTTGCCAGTGGGATCATCACCAGAGAAGAGCGATACGTTTGCGGGATCATTCATGTCCGCAACAACCGCATTGATATTGACTCGGGGAACTCCACCCAAGGCAAATATACCCGCAGGCTCAAATGGATCAACGACGATTGTGCCGCCGCCAGAAACATTACCGACCCAGGAAACATCAGTCGGATCGCCGAAATACAGGTTATTGCCGTTCAGGTACGGATAGGTTTGGTCGCCATAGATGGAGACTGGCGCAATTGCGGCAAAAGCCGCCACTGCTGGAGCCTGGGTTCCGCAAGTGGGCGTCTGGGGAAATACCGGTCCAAGGGCCTGGCAGGCTGTGTCAGCATTTGCAATCTTAAATGCGCCACCTTCCTGCGCTCCCCACATATCATGGCCAATGAAAACAAGACCATTGCCTCCGCCGACGGCTGGAGCTGCCGCCACAACCTGAGCAAAGTCATTGCAGGTGCCAAAACCAGTCGAGGTTGCAGTTGCGGGATTGTTAATGCGGACAATGCCACTCTGCTTTTTAAAGCCAACCCACAGACTGCCATCCGGAGCAAGAGCAATGCCGTTTGGTGTGCCAAAAGTAGCTGCCTGTGTAACACCATTCACCAGCACTGACTCCGTGCTGTCAGGCGGAAACGCGCATCCCGTGGTGCCGCCGGTAAAACGGCTTCCGGTGATGTTGCCGACCATGGCAAAGATGTTGTTGAAATTGATGGCGCCTTCTCCGTTATCACCACTGGGCAAAAATCCCAGACGGAATATACCTTCGGAGTTCGTCTGTTCATCCGTCAGATAAAGATTATTTGTCTGGGGATCGAATGCCATTGGCCCGCCGGTAACAGAAAGGCCGTTCAACTTAAATGGGCAAGTGGTGATCGTGATGGTGAAAGGCGACGGAGCAGTTGGATTCGCCAGAAGCGACGCCATGCCTGTATCCAGATCAGGATCAACACGGCACAAGCCAAAGTTGGAATCGCCAACCCACAAGTGCCGTACTGGCTGGCCAGTGGCTGGGTTGATATTTGTGCCATAAAGAACAATTCCCCCTACCGGTGCTGTTGGGGGGTTTGAGGGTGC
>DASRCD010000442.1:0-9790 GCA_035653315.1 Candidatus Angelobacter sp. | reverse complement strand
CCTTTAGACGAACTTTCACTGGATTTTGCAATACAGTGAACGCTAAACCGCGCCAGCGGTTGAACATCCGTGGCAAAAGTGCCATCTGAGCCAATCACCAGAATCTGGCGAATCTCGTCAAAATAACCACTGCGCACCTGCACGATTCTTGGATCGTAAGCCCGCGTGGCGCGGTCAGCGCGCATCACCAGTTCCAGCTTTGAAGCAATGTCCGCATCGGCGGTGGAAGAAGCGAGGGGATACAAATGGTGAACAGAATTTTCCTTGAATCCTTCAATGGGGCTCTTCGCCGGCCCGCGCGCAATCAGGGCTGCTGTACGAGCAGCACGCATGATTTTTTCCGGCGCCAGATCATCCGTATAGGCGTAACCGGTTCGATCGCCAGCCAGCACGCGCACACCGCAACCTGCGGAAATTCCCTGCGAAGCAGATTTAACTATGGATTCATCCACGCTGATGGAGGTGGAAGTAAGGTACTCGAAATATAAATCCGCGTAGTCGCCGCCCGCGGACATGGCCTCACCAAGATAACGCTGCAAATCATTGGGAGTGATGCCAAACTTCTGAAAAAAAAGGTTTTGATTTTGTGTCATCTTCTCTTTATTGGATGCCTGGGTAACTTGAAAGGCGCAAATCCGTATCTATATTGTCCCATTAAATTCGGCTGTGCAGACATAAAGAGTTAATGCTACAGCGAAAAATGGGGCATCCGGCTAAATACTTTCTAACTTACTGGAAACACTAGGCCTTTAAGAGATATTTGTACTCAGGATTGCTGTATATCCCTTAACAGAGATAGAGGTAATTATTATGGCTAAAAAATCCAGGCTCGGAGCCGCGCTGCGCCACATCTTTGATTGGCTGATCAAACGGTCAATTAAAAAAGACCCAGACCTGCCAGACGATCCTTATGCTTATGTGACTGCCCCCAAGAAGCCTCGGCCATCAATCGCAGTGCTGCTGCCGTAGCAGAGCCGCCAGAAGAATAGCTTTTATCGATTACCAGCAGAAATCAGAAGAATAACCTTTTATCGATTACCGGCTGAAATCTTGATAGCGGCGGGCCGTAACCTGAGCGCCTTCTCCGGTTGAGCGGACCAATTTCTGGCGGCAATCATTTGTTCAATTTGATTGATCCGCTCATTTGGCAGCGGGTGAGAACGGAAATATCCAAAAATGCCGGCAATGGTGACTTGTGAGAGTTCCTGGTCCGGGCTTTTAGCCTTCAAAATATATTCCTGCTGTAACTTGCTGAAAGTCTCAAACATGTGGACCGCGCCCTGGGGTGAATAGCCCGCCAGCACCGCTAAATAAGTCCCATCGCGATCAGCTTCCAATTCCTGTTCCTTGCTGTAACCAGCTTGAAAAAGCTCCACGGGGATTGCAAGCAGTTCCGCCAGCGGCAGATCGCGTGTGCGCGCTTTAAGCTGATACAGCTCAGCACAATGATAATTATCAATGTGCTCGATTTCATGGCCCAGGACGCTCGCCAGTTCGTCTTCGCTTTCCATCAGCTTGATCAATCCTTCGCCAATAAAAACGTGACCACCGGGAAGCGCAAATGCATTGACCAGTCCTCGATCGGAAACGTAATGGAATTTGTAATCGAGCTTGCGGCGTGCACGCCCTGCCACAATCCGGCCCACGTTGGTTACATAATCCTGCATGGCCGTGTCTTGCGAGACATATCTCTGGGAGTAGCGTTCAGCCAGCGCATCCCCGATGCGAATTTCTTCCTGATCGGAAAGGCGGGTCATGGAGGCAGGCAGGCGGCTGAACTCGCGTTGTGTATCGGCCAGAGCATTCAGCACCGCTTCTGGTCCAACACGCGCTTCCTGCTTGTGGCGCTTTGAGTAATAGAGCGCTCCGCCGCACAAGGCGAGTATCAAGCCAAGGATAAGAAAACGTCTCATAAATATTCGCGCAATGCCTCGCGGTTTCTGGAAATCAGGTAGGAAACCACCAGGACCAGCACGCCTACTCCGATTAAAGTGAGATAGCGTGATGTTGGATCATCCATGCGCCAGACGTCCCAGAACACAATTTTAGCCACACATAAAAGAAGCAGGCCAAGCCCGGCAAAACGAAAGCTTCTTTCCTTGGCCCACAGCGCCAGCACAAATACCAGAACAGCTTGAGCGCCCCAGGCCAGGGTAATCATGCCTGCGTTTACTTTCAGGGCCAGCAACACGGCAAGCAGAGTAAACGGGACAAAGAACATGAGCTGCTCAGCACGTTGCGCCAGCAACGCCAGCCAGGGCGGACCGGAAAAAGTCAGATTTGCGTTCCTGCGAATATTGAGGCAAATTGGCACACCCGCAGCCAATAATGCAATGGCAATGATAGAACTGCTTAAACCAGACGAGTACGATTCGTGCAGCAGGTAGAAGTTATGCATGGATACACGGAAAGCCGTAAAGCCAAGCATGACCAATGCCTGAAAAAGAAAGACCTGCAAGCGGGTAAACCATGCCACCAGCAGCGTACCCACAACAATGGCGGCGTATCCCACGGCAACTGTTTCCAGCGGCAACTCAAAGCGGGCCAGGGCCGCTAAAGTCGCGGTGCCCAGGCAGGCCAGCAAAAATTCTACCCGTGTTTTAGTTTCAATGTCCCCGGCAGCTTTCCTGCCATGCAGTTGCCAGTACACAAAGAAGTAAATTGCCACCAGAGGAACAACCGTCACAACTTCAGGCCGCGCAGCACCCGGCGCACTGAGCACATTGAAGTTGGCGTAAAAGATATGGGCAAAGCTGCAGATCAGGGCCACATAACCTTGTGCCCGCAGGAAGCTCCACGATTTCCAGTCGCCAATCAGGAAGAGCGCCAAGCCAAAAACTCCCCACATCAGTGATACGTCAATCGCGGGCAATTGATACCAGGCCAGCCAGCTCAACAATAAAGACGCAGCCCATGAATATGCCTGGACAAAGCGCTCATCTGCAATAATTTCTTTCTCGCTGGCGATCCAGTTCAGGGCATAAAGCAATGCCGCAGTGAGGACCACACTGAATAACTGCGCACTGCTGCCGCGATACTCTTCCGCAAATCCTGTATAGAGAGTCCAGCATACCGCCAGGAATGAAAGAACATGGGTTTGCCAGAGAAGGATGCGGTCTTTCCAGTAGCGTGCCGCCACGGCCAGCAGGAATGCCAAGCCGACCCATGCCGGGGCAATCCACAGCCTGGGAGCTTGATACCAGACAAGAAGCGCAAGCAGAGTTGAGGCTGCCCAGGTATATCCGCCAGCGAAGACAGTCTTCAGGTCAGTTTCTGACAAGCGAACATGCCGCGCACTGAGGTAGAGCAGAGCAGCCACAGGCATAAACAGAAGAACGCGGCCTGGCAGACCGTGCCATGCGATGGCGAGATCCTGGCCGGTGATGAAAGTCTGGAGAGCTGTGACTGCGGCGATCCAATGCGCCTGGTAAACAAGCTCCTCGATGCCGAATTGCTGGCCCAGAAAACTCAAGACTGCAACCAGAAGAGCCAGCACAATCGGGATGGCGTTGTTGGAAACAAGCGCGTATGCCGCTCCTACAGCGAATACACTGGCGGCAAACGATAGCACTCTAAGAGCATGGCTCTCCCACTCATATTGAAACAACGCAGGCCAGTGGCCGCGGATAACATGCGCATTAGCGTAGAGCACAGCCGCTATCACAGCCAAGCCGATACCGAGTTGCGCGTGGTAGTGCGCCTGCCCATTCACCAGCTCTTCCATCAGCGGAAGTACCCGCATTGGCAACGCATAGAGGACAACCAGTGCCGAGACGATCAAACCAAATCCGCGGAAGAGCCGCTCACGGGTAAAGATGCCGGCCAGCAGAAACGCCTCAGCGCCGATCAACCACAATGTTTCCAGAGAGTCGCCCGAATAGCGGAACGGCACGGCGGCGACCATCATGGCCGCGCCCAAGCTGGAAAGTACATGGAATGGAGCTTTCCGCCTTCGCGATACAGGAAGCTGGCCTAGTACAAACTCCACCGCGCCAAAAATCAGCAAAGCCGGAAACGCCCATTCCGGGTGGAACGACTGGTACTTCACCACAGCAAGCAAAAGAAGAGGATTCAGCAGGGCGGCAATGGTTGAAACGGATTCCTGCTCTTGATTCTCAACTTTGCGTATGAGATATGAGGCGCGAAACACAGCCCAGTAAGCAATCACCAGAAGCATGCTTACGTTGTGGTCAGCAAACAATCTTCTGTCCGCTTGCCGGTCAAAAATGTTATAGAGCCAATAGAGATGGTTTAAATAACTGGCCAGAATGCAAAAGACTTCCAGCTCAAACCATTTGCGGCGCAACACAATCACCGTCATGCCCGCAACCAGAAGCGCTCCAGCAAGCAGGTTGTAAGGCGGATCAGGGTTGAGCGCAATGGCGGCAAAGCCAAGCAGAAAACTTGCACCGGTTATCAGTTGCGAATCATATTTCAGCGTGTGCCAGACCATCACGCCGATTACGGTGACAAGCAATATCAGGTCTAAGGCATCAGAAGGCAGAATGGCCATGGAAGGCACATGGCGAAGCGCATAGGTAACCGCTGCTATGACTGCCCAGCCACCACCGATCAAAGAGCGGCCCAGCGTCTGGTATCTCTCTTTGCGTTCGGTAAAAATACCGCCGGCCAGCGTAGCGCCCGCAACCAAATAAAGCATGGCTACGCGCAGCCACGGAGAAAAACTACCCCACTTGGTCCCGATTAAAAAACCAACACCGATCACCACAATGGCAATACCGAGCTTAGGCAGCCAATTTGTCCCAAGCATCTCTTCCAGAGACACGCTTTTCTTTGGCGAAACGCTCGCCTGATCCGGAGCCCTGAATCCGGCAGTACCGGTAGTGGAACGTACATTCGCAGAGCTTACGGGTGCTTCTCCTGAAGCAGCTTCACTGGACAACATGGCAGCGATGCGGTCTGGCAACTGAGTTACAGGCGGCGGTGGCGGCACAACGATTCGATCAGGCACGAATGGTTCTGGATGAACCGGCGTCTTTGCAACGTCAGGACTCTTTGATTCAGCAATGGGAGTTTCGGCCGGAGGTGCAACGATGGGAGGCGGAGGCGGCGCAGGCAAAACAATCTGTGGTTCTAGTTGTGGCTCTGGTGTTCGTTCTGATGTTCGCTCTGGCGTTCGCTCTACCGGTTCGCGCGCTGGAATTGACGGCGCGATTGTTGCCTGCGATGCTCGCGCTTCTTCCGCAGATATCTTTACTGCCGTGGGTGTGACTGCTGCCGGTGCGACCGTGGCAGGCGAGACATGCGGAGATTCAGCAACGCTGCGCTGTTTCAGACCCTCAAGTTGCCAGCTAAGCTGGATTACTTTGTCGTTGAGTTCGGCTATTTCCCTTTGACGGCGGCTATTCGCCACCAGGGCAATAACAATCGATGGCAAGCAAACCACCAACCAGCCAAATAAAAACAGAAATATATATTCCATAGTTTTTGGTTAAAGGGGGTTAACTTGCGCTGCATTGTAGAACGGTTTTAAGGGAAAGTCTTGCAACAAATTTGATAAATAGATGTGCTTGCAATGAGATAGAGCCTGCAACTCTGGTTCTGCAAGGGCATGGAGCATTCAATCTCCGCAGACGGGAAGCAGGTCCATTTCAGGCTGCGGAGGCAATACTGTTTGTTCCGGCATTTTTCCGCTGAGCAACTCTTCAAAAAATTTTTCCACGCTGGCGAGAATCGCGGGGCCGGTATGCGCGTCATAGCAGGCGCGGCGCAGCGCTGAGCCGTTCGGCACGCCATGCGTAAACCACGCCACAAACTGCTTCATCTTGCCTGGCGAGCCGTGCATGGTTTCATCCACCAGCATTTTGAAATACGTCCGGATCATCTGATAACGGTCTGCGTCCGTGGGCTGGTCATAGCGGCCTGTTTCAGCATGCTGGCGAATCTGACGGAAAATCCACGGATTGGATGCGGCAGTGCGGCCGATCATTACGCCGTCACAATTCGTTTGCGCCACCATGGCAATGGCATCTTCCGGCGTGCGAATGTCGCCGTTGCCGATTACTGGAATCTTCACCGCGTCTTTTACCGCGGCAATCCACTCCCAACGCGCGTTGCCGCTATAACCTTGTTCACGAGTGCGGGCATGAAGAGCAACAGCGTTCAAGCCGCAATCCTCAGCCATTTTGGCCAGGGGCACGCAGACAATATTGTTGTCGTCCCAGCCCATGCGGAACTTTACGGTAAAAGGAATTTTCACCGCGGCACGCACTGTTTCAAAAATTGTCTGGATTACCGGCAGGTCTTTAAGCAATCCTGAGCCGCCATTGCATTTGACTACGCGTTTTGCGGGACAGCCCAGGTTAAGATCCACCAGATCAAAGCCGGCGTCTTCCACGATCTTGGCGGATTCAGCCAGCGTATACGGATCGCTGCCAAAAAGCTGCGCGGAGATGGGACGCTCATCTTCGTAAAACGTCAAATAGCGTTTACGCTTGGATTCACGGGTGCGGAAGAGCCCGTCAGCCGAGGTGAACTCGGTCATGAGCAGACCACAGCCGGAAATCTCATTAGCCCTGGAACCCGCTGGAGAGCTTTGCCCAGAGCCATCGGAATTCTGTGACTGCGGTTCTGTGCCTGGATGCACGCCGCTGGAAGCATCGCTTTCCAAATCTTCCGGCGCGGCCATTACCTCATGCGCACTGCGTACAAAGCTGGCATTGCGAATAAAGCGGCGGAACACCGTATCTGTAACGCCCGCCATGGGAGCAAGCACCGTTGCTGGCGAGATTTTCACATCGCCAATCTGGAGAGACTCCGGCACCTGCACGCCTTCAGGAGCGATGGTTGCATTGGCCGGATTTTCCCAGAATTTTTTCATAGTAACTCTGACCACAAAGGACACAAAGTACCGCCAAGGGAATCATGTTCTGTGTTGACCCAATTATCAGGTATTGCCGTGCAACAAACCTTTGTGATCCTTGGTGTCCTTTGCGGTTTCAAACAAAAGCCTCCGCCGCAGCGGAGGCCTCTCACAATCCTGAGCAGCTTATTTTTTTGCGGCTGCATTTTTGCTTGCATCGGCCTGGGCGTATTTGCGGCGGAAGCGCTCAACGCGTCCGGCGGTATCCACCAACTTCTGCTTGCCGGTAAAGAACGGATGACAATTCGAGCAGATTTCCAGGTTGATGGCGCCCTTATGGGTTGACCGGGTGGTAAATGTGTTTCCGCATGCACAGTGCACGCGCACTTCTTCATACTTGGGATGGATGGCTGCCTTCATTTGCCTCTGAACCTTTCGCGGTAAAGCCTTATTTTACCTTAAATTAGCTGATTTTGGCTAGGTGAGTTGGATGTTTGGGAGCTGAAAAAGATTCAAGAGGCCGCTCATCCAGCTTTGCTACAATCAATTCCGGATGAACTCTGATCCCATAATACGATTCCGCGCCGTGGTGGGTAGCACCAGCCGTGCAGCGGGGTCTTATAAACCCCGGTAAACGCCAGATTAGCGTGCCGGGAGGGGGGCAGCACCCTCACCCACCACCAATAAGCTTCTTTACCTTCCAGCCCAATCGGGAATCTGCCCGCGCTCAACATTTGTTAACACGTTCTTTTCCGCCGGGTAGCGTAAAATTGAATATTTAATCAGTCACTTCAGCGAGCCCAGGAGCCCTTCCACATGATCCGTAATGACATTCTTCAGAAGTTCCCTGATCTGTTTGGGGCCAAGAACGTGAATGGCCAGCAAGTCAACGTTGAGGAAGCAATCACTACGCTTACCCGTGAACTGCGGCCTGAAATTGCCGCCGCTTTGAATGCACGCCGTGAAATTCTTCAGTCACCGGCCCCGGTGCGGGAAAAATATGCCTGGCCCAAGTGGGACGAGAAATTTGACGATCCCGTCAGCGGCAAACCTTGGACCTTCCGCCAGATTGTGCAGGGATTGATCGACAATTTTCAGGGCAAGGAAAGCGAATGGCGCTGGCGGCTGAATGATGAAGTGCCTGTCCCAAAGGACGCCCACCCTTTAAAGAATCCCGGCCTTGAGCTTACCGGCCCATGGCATCCGCTGGATATGGCTTTTAACGCCTTGAACAGCCCGGCGCCCATGAACATGCCGGATTTTGAAGACGCCTCGCCCACGCACTTCCTGCCGGATGGAACGCCCAGCAATGAACCCATAGGCGTATTTGCCGCGTTGAAAAATGCCAAAGATATTTTTGCGGGCGGCTGGAGCAACAAGCCTTATGAAGTAATGAAGAAGGGGAAGAAACGCGAATACAGAATCACCAAGCCCTCAGGCCAGTGGCCCACGCGCTTTGGGCGTCCACCGGGATTGCATATTATCTATGATCACGTCACGGTCGATGGCAAGCCGGCTCCTGCCACCATTGTTGTTGCCACACTGTGGGCATTCAATAATTATGACTCGCTCAAAAATGCGGGCAGCGGAGTTTATTACTACATCCCCAAGTTGCAGACGCCCAAAGAAGCGCTCATCGTGGAAAAGATCCTTTCGCGGTTGGAAGGTATGATCGGCGTTCCCGCGGGCACAATCAAAATCAAGATGCTGTATGAAGAAGGCAATGCGGGCCGCACTCTGCCGGCCATTGCATGGACGCTGCGCCGCCGCCTGCTGGGAACCAATGTCGGCCGCTGGGATTACCTAGGCAGCCTGATGGAAATGTGGAAGGACGACCCCAAGGGTGTTTACCCTGATCCGCAGTCGATTGGCATGGCCTCACCCAACATGATTGCTTACCAGCGCTACAACGCCCTGATGATGCTGATGGGCGGCATGAAAAATGGCGAACTGGAAAATGCCGGCCCCATCGGCGGCATGGCAGCCGTGATGATCTATCAGGCTGGTGATCCTTATGGACGCTCCCGCTACAATCCGCTCGCTTTGCGCGCCATGGTGATTGATAAGCTGCGCGAGCGCGTTCTCGGCCTGGTCTTTGTTCCCGATGGGCCTGTTTCAGGCCAGCCAACACTTGAAGATATTTTGTCAAAGAAGGTCAAAGGCCATCTCTATGACTGTTATCGGCAGAGTTGGGTGGCCAGCCCTGAGCCGGATTATGTTGCTTCCGGCAATGCGCCGTTACAAGCGCCGATTGAAAAACTTCAGTCGATTCTGGATGCTTCCAAAGACACGGTAAAAGTAAAAGAACAATCCGTGCCCACGCCGAACAGCGGCCTGAGCGACGCGGAAAAGAACGTGTTTGAGTCGCGTGGCCTGGTTAACGCTCAAGGCAAAATCACGCCGCAGGTGATCACCAAAGAATCACTGGATTCGCCGGAAAAGCTGCTTTCACAGGAACGCTGGGACGCAATTTACGGCATACCCCAGGGAGAGATCACCATAGAACGCATCCAGCACGCGTTTTACATGGCTGCCAATTATGGCTTCCAAATCCTGAATGGCAATTTTGCCGCAGCCATTGACGACTATGAACTCAAGCTGCGCTTCATGAATGATCTGGCCACCTATCGCATTGACGTGACCTGGCTCTGGACTCTCCTGCAGCATAAGGCGAAGATCACCAAAGACGGGTTTCTGAAACGTCCAAAGCTGACGGAAGACGGCGTTGAGCCGGCGGAAAATGCGGATGCGGTAAAAGCCGGAACACCCTTTACGCAAGACCTGTATGACAAGCTATGGAACTACCACAATGAATGGACTGCGGCATTCTTCGCCGAGCAGGATAAAACCGGCAGCGCGGGCCGTTTTGACCGCACTAAGGCCACCGTCATCATGGACTTGCTGAAGAAACAGTTGCCTTCTCCGCGCTACATTCAGCACAGCGCACGCGTGCTGTTTATTGTGGGA
>DASRCD010000441.1:0-2091 GCA_035653315.1 Candidatus Angelobacter sp. | reverse complement strand
TCAACAATTCTTTGTACCGTCATACGGAAGGGTGTAAGCGAGTCCTGCGCTTTCAGCTCTCCATTCGTGCCCTAAAAGACGGCGTTCCAGTAAAATCAGAGAAAGCAAGCACAAGGTTCCCCGGACTTGCTTTGCGCGCTGAAGTGCGCGGCCTTACAGCAACGGCCCCTTGCAAGTAACATTCACTATGTCCAACGATCTCAAACTCGAAAACGATACTGGGCAGCTCGGAAAGATTGAACCGCAACCTCTCTATACGCCAGCCAATCTGGAAAACTGGGACTATGACCGCGATGTAGCTTATCCGGGAGAGTTCCCGTTTACGCGCGGCGTGCAGAGCACGATGTATCGCGGGCGGCTCTGGACCATGCGCCAGTATGCCGGCATGGGTGATGCCGAAGAATCCAATAAGCGTTACAAGTATCTGCTTTCTCACGGAACAACCGGGCTTTCCGTGGCGTTTGACCTGCCTACGCAAATTGGCATGGACTCTGATCATCCCATGGCGCTGGGGGAAGTCGGCAAGGTTGGCGTGGCCATTGATTCCATTGAAGACATGGAGCGGCTTTTTGCGGGCATCAACCTGGAAAAAATTTCCACCTCAATGACCATCAACGCCAGCGCCGCCATTCTGCTGGCGCTTTATATTGCCGTGGCCAAGCGTTCAGGAGCCGATGTCAGGAAGCTGAGCGGAACGGTGCAGAACGATATTCTCAAAGAATACATCGCGCGCGGAACGTACATTTATCCGCCACGCCAGGCGCTGCGTATCATTACGGACATGTTTGCCTTTGCCAATGAGCATGTGCCGGAGTGGAACCCGATTTCGATTTCCGGCTACCACATGCGCGAGGCCGGCTGCACTGCCGTGCAGGAAGTGGCGTTCACTCTGGGCAATGCGACGGCGTATGTTGACGCCGCATTGAACGCGGGGCTGGATGTGGACAAGTTTGCTCCACGGCTCTCCTTCTTCTTTAACGCTCACAATCATTTTCTTGAGGAGATCGCCAAGTTCCGCGCGGCGCGGCGCATGTGGGCGCGCATTATGAAAGAGCATTTTGGGGCAAAGAATCCGCGATCCATGATGCTGCGCTTTCATACGCAAACCGCCGGTTCCACTCTTACCGCGCAGCAACCGGAAAACAACATTGTCCGTACGGCATTGCAGGCCATGGCGGCGGTGCTGGGCGGAACGCAGTCCCTGCATACCAATGGTTACGATGAAGCGCTGGGCCTGCCCACGGAGGAAGCTGCGCGCATCGCGCTGCGAACGCAGCAGATTGTGGGCTATGAGACCGGCGCGGCCAACACTATTGATCCGCTGGCGGGCTCTTATTACATTGAGTCGCTGACGAACGAGATTGAGCATCGCGCACAGCTTTATCTGGAAAAAATTGAGGCGCTGGGCGGCACGTTGCGCGCCATTGAGCAGGGCTATATCCAGCAGGAAATCCAGAATGCCGCGTACGATTTTCAGCAGGGAGTGGACCGGCTGGAAAATGTGGTTGTTGGGGTGAACCGTTTTCAGAGTGAAGCCGAGAGGCCGATTCCGATCCAGCGCATTGATGAAGCGCTGGAAGGCCGCCAAGTTGAACGTTTGCGGGCCATGCGCCAGCGTCGCGACAAAGCCGCATGGGAAGCAGCGATTCGTGGCGTGGAAGACGCGGCGCGCGATGGCTCCAACCTGATGCCGCGCATTATTCAGGCCGTGGAGAGCTATTGCACCGTGGGTGAAATTTCTGATGCACTGCGCAGAGTCTTTGGCGAGCATCAGGAAACCGTGGTCATCTAATCATTCAGCGATGGCAAAGAAAAAAACTACGGAACCGAGCGTCCTGAAGGGCTGGGCGGCCATTGCCAAATTTCTGGGGCTTACGCCTGCTTCAGCTCAGCGGTGGGCGAAGGAAGGCATGCCGGTAAAGCGTGAAGGGCGATTCACCACGGCTGATCCGGCGGAATTGCAGGCGTGGCTCGGGCGCGAGTCGCACATGGCCAAGCCAGCGCACGTGATGACTGCGGATGCCGACCTCACGGCGGCGCTGAAGGACTCCATCTCCATGCTTCGGCGAAAAAAATAAATATGTGTGGACG